>DASTBJ010000616.1:0-2949 GCA_035712125.1 Terriglobia bacterium | reverse complement strand
TTCTGAAGGCTGCGGTGATGGCATGCGAACGCCATCCCGCCGACGCCATGGAGCGAGCGATCCTCGAGTATGCGGAGACGCACGGCGTCGCACCGTCTGCTCTGACCGCAGGCTGGGTACTCATCCGTGACTATGACTTCGATGCAGTTGGCAAACATATGTCGCATGTTTGGCACTCTCGGAGCGATGACATATTTCTCGTTGCAGCTAAGGGGGCTGTTGAGGGCATCCTGGAGCATAGTCGGGTTGATCCAGAAGCCCGCAGCGCGGCACTGGAGGCGAACCAAAGAATGGCTCGGAAGGGACTGCGCGTGCTCGCTGTGGCAGCCAAGCACACGCACAACCTGGGTTCGAGCAGAGAGTCCGACGAACACGACTTGACTGTGTGCGGGCTTCTCGGCTTTCAGGATCCAGTACGGCCGGAGGTGCCGGGCGCGGTCGAGGAGTGTCAGCGAGCCGGCATCCGCATCAAGATGATCACCGGAGACCACGTGCTCACCGCGCACGCGGTTTCCGAAGCTGCAGGCATTCAGCACGAGGACGATCTCATAATAACGGGAGCTGAGTTAGTTGCGCTTGGCGAAGCCGATCGAGCCGCGCGGATTGACCGGGCGTCTATCTTTGCGCGCATCAGTCCGGAACAGAAGTTCCTGATCGTGGACGGTCTTAAGAAGGCGGGCGCGATCGTCGCCATGACCGGTGACGGCGTCAACGACGCCCCTGCGTTGCGCCGGGCCGATATCGGTATCGCGATGGGGCAGCGCGGCACGGATGTGGCGCGTGCGACGGCGGATCTTGTGCTCCTCGATGATAACTTTGCGTCGATTGTCACCACTGTTCGCCAGGGACGTCACATTCTTCAGAATATTCAACGCGCATTCTTGTACCTGATTGCGTTTCATATTCCAATCGTGGCACTTGCTGTGTTGAGCCCGTTGACTGGAGTTCCCCTTGTGCTGTTACCGATCCACCTGGTCTGGCTGGAGCTTATCGTTCACCCGGTCTCCGCGTTAGTGTTTCAAGCGGAGCCGGCAACCGATTCCGTTATGAACCGGCCGCCAAGGAGTCCCGCTGCACCGCTGCTGCAACGCGACGCCATCACGCGCTCTGCTCTTTCAGGCGCTTTGCTGGCCCTGGCAAGCTTCGCGACATATTGGTGGCAGTGGCAGTCTGTTGGGGAGCCGCACGCGCGCGCGCTGGCACTCACTATCCTGTTCGCGGGCTATCAAACGCTCATCTTTGCAGAGCGACTGGCGCTGCCAGCGCTATCGATCGAACGCATTCCGCGAACACGGACGTTCTGGATTGTATGGTGGGCCGCGGCTCTTAGCCTGGTGCTGATTCTATATGTCCCTCCTGCGGCCGAAATGTTCCGCGTCGCACCTCCTCCGGCGATCCAAATGTCGATGGCGATTGTCTTGGGAGTTCTGGCCGTCGGTTGGCGGCTATTTCTGGGAGGCCACCGCGAACAGATGAAATGAACTGACCATGTTGTCTGCGATCATCGTGACGTCGAAGTGAGAAGACACCCGGGAGTACGCGCGATTAAGACAAATTCACATCCCTGGAAGTTTCGACAGAGTCTTCCCCTTCTGGACCTTCGCGTTCGAGATAGCGATAAATCGTTCGCGTAGCGATTCCCAACAATCGAGCCGCCAAGTTCTTATCGCCGCGGGCGTGCTGCAGGGTAATGTCGATCGCCTGGCGTTCCAGTTCGCGAAGTGGTGTCCCGATCTTAAAGGTAAGTGAATGCCTCAATGTTCCAACAGCCGACACGTTTTGAGGAAGGACAGACAGGGGGACAAGAGTTCCTGAAGTAAATACCACAGCTCTTTCGATCGCATTTTCCAGTTCTCGCACGTTGCCGGGCCAATCGTAAGACGTCAATGCGAGCAAAGCATCCTCGCTAAAGCCGTCGATCTTCTTACCGTTTTTGTCCGCATACGTCTTCAGAAAATGCATTGCCAGCAACGGAATGTCGTCTTTCCGTTCGCGCAGCGAAGGAATACGCAGATTGATCACGTTGAGCCGGTAGAACAAATCTTCGCGAAAGCGTTTTTCCTCCACTTCTTTCTGGAGGTCCTTGTTGGTCGCCGCGAGGATTCGGACGTCTGCATCAATCGTTCGGGTACCACCAAGCCGCTCAAACTTTTGGTCCTGAAGAACTCGTAGTAGCTTCACCTGGACGGCAGGACTAATCTCGCCAATCTCATCAAGGAAAAGCGTACTCCCATTCGCGAGATCGAACCGGCCTTCTTTCCTTGCATTCGCACCGGTAAACGCACCTTTTTCATAGCCGAACAATTCGGCTTCAAGCAGGGTCTCGGGCAGAGCGGCACAACTTAATTTGATCAGCGGCTTCCCACGGCGGGGTGATGCCAAATGTATGGCGTCTGCGACTACCTCCTTGCCTGTTCCACTTTCTCCCGAAATCAATACAGTCGCGGTGCTCGGCGCTACCTGTTCCACCATCTTTGCAATTGCACGCATCTCGGGACTCGAATAGACAAACTTCCTGGAGCTGCCCTGGTTCAGCTGTGATCGAAGCTCTTTGTTCTCGCGAGATAAGTATTGCTTCTCCGAGGCTCTCTCCACCGCGTGCAACAGTTGAGCCTTCTTCACAGGTTTGGTTATGAAGTCGTAGGCGCCTTCCTTGATCGCTTCAACCGCGATTTCGACGGATCCATGTCCTGTGATGAGGATAACTTCGAGTTCCTGGTCCGCAGCCTTCGCCTGCTTCAGCAACTCTACGCCGTCCATTACAGGCAAACGCAGATCGGTTACCAGCACATCGATGCCTCCTTCCAGGATGGTGTCGAGGCCCGAACGGCCATTGTCGGCTTCCAGTGTCTCGTAGCCGACAGATTCCAACACCTTCAGCATCGCTGACCTGCTTTCGCCATCGTCATCAACAACCAAAACAGTTGGCGCTTTTCGTATACTCATATC
>DASTBJ010000615.1:0-7040 GCA_035712125.1 Terriglobia bacterium | reverse complement strand
GACCTCCTACACCAACTACTTGCGGAATATGCAACAGAGACAACAATTGTCACCTGAAATTCTCAAGGCCTTCGGTTTTGACCGGCAGATTCTTGATGCGCTCATCGGTCAGAAGGTCATCCTCGCCGAGGCAAAACGGCTCGGTTTCGAGGTCGGCGAGGAAGAACTCGCGCAGAGGATCGTCTCAAATCCAAACTTCCAGGCCGGAGGAAGCTTCATCGGCCGGGACCGCTACCAGGCTCTGCTGCTTCAGAACAGCCTCACGATGGAGCAATTCGAATCCTTTGTCCGGGACGAAATGATTGCAAGCAAGCTGCAAAGCTTCATCACCGCCGGCGTAACCATCAGCGACAACGAAGTCGAAACAGAGTACCGGAAGCGGAATGAGAAAGCGACCCTCTCCTACTTTGTTCTCGACCCGGCGAAGATCGAGACCAGGATCCCCACACCGAGTGAACAAGACCTGAAAACGTACTACGAGACGAACAAGGCTCGATACAACATCCCGGAGAAGCGGAAGTCCAGATATGCCTTTGCCGATATGGTCAAGTATCGCACCGAACTGACGGTGACCGACGACGAGCTTCGCACCTTCTACGGTGAACACTCCGAAGAGTATCGGTTGCCTGAAGAAGTCACGGCGCAGCACATTCTGTTCAAGACAGACGGCAAGACTCCGGAGCAGATCGAGGCGATCAGGAAAAAAGCGACCGAAGTGCTCGATCGGGCAAAGAAAGGTGAGGATTTCGCCAAACTCGCAAAGGAATTCTCGGAAGATACGTCGGCTTCCCGCGGAGGAACACTCGGAACATTCGGGCGTGGACAGATGGTGCCGGAATTCGAACGTGTCGCTTTCACTCTCGGCGCAGGCGCCATCAGCGACCTCGTCACGACGCAATTCGGGTTTCACATCATTAAAGTCAACTCCAGGCAGGACTCCCGTCTGCGCACTTTTGACGAAATCAAGGAAGCAATCCGACCGCGTCTCCTGTTTGAGCGAGCGCGCGACAAGGCAAAGACGATTGCGGAACAGGTTGCTCTCGATCTTGTCACAAATAAGGACCTGAATGCCGTTGCGGCAAAGCATGGGGTTACGGTGAAGGAAACCGAACTTGTCGAGCAGAGCGCGATGATCCCCGAGTTGGGAAACTCCATGGAGTATCAGACCAAGGTGTTCTCCCTCGCCAAGGACGAGTTCGGCGTCGCTGTGGAAGTACAGAACGGATACGCCGTGCCGCAGGTGACACAGATCGAGCCGGCCCATGCGGCATCTTTTGAAGAAGCGCGAACGAGAGTTACGACAGACCTGAAGGGCGACAGGGCCCGGGAGGCGGTCACCGAAAACACTAACAAGCTTCGCGAGCAAATCGAGGCCGGGAAAACCGATCTTGCTGCCCTCGCGCAATCCGTTGGCGCTGAGGTAAAGACGAGCGGTAAACTGACCCGCGGCGGTTCGTTGCCCGAATATGGCTCACTGGCCGAGCGCGACCAGGAAATATTCACCTTGCCTTTTGGAAAGGCAGCACCGCCATCGACGTTTTCGGGCAAGACGCTCGTTTTCGCCGTAAAGGGCAGAGATGACATCAACCCCGAGGAAATGAAAAAAGCGCTGCCCGACTTGCGCCAGGATATGCTGCCCGCAAAGAAGGAGCGCTACTTCACTGCCTATATCGATGAACTGCAGAAGAAGATGCAGGCCGACGGGTTGATCTCCATCAATGAAACGGCAATGACACAAATCTCCAGCCGGATACAGTAGGAATCCGACGACAACGGATCCCCTCCTCAGCGATCTCAGCCGAGGAGGAAGAGTGGCGCCGGAAACCTACACGCCGATAATGTCGGTTAGTTCCTTCACAGCTGCTGCGGACTTGTGCAGTGCGACACGCTCGTCATTCGTGAGTGAAATCTCGATGACCTTCTCGATCCCGCTCCCACCCAGTTTCACGGGCACACCAACGTAAAGTCCGTTGATTCCGTACTCGCCTTCGAGAAAGGCGGCGCATGGCAGAATCTTCTTTCGATCATTCAGAATGACGTCCACCATCTCGACAATCGACGACGACGGGGCGTACCAGGCGCTCGTATTGAGCAATTTCACGATTTCCGCACCGCCATTGCGGGCACGGTCAGCCATCTGATCGATCGTTTCTTTCGGCAGCAATTCAGTAATCGGAATTCCGGAAACCGTGGCGTAACGAGGAAGTGGGACCATCGTGTCACCATGCCCTCCGAGAACGAACGCGTGAACGTTATCCACAGAAACCTTCAATTCCATGGAAATGAATGTTCGAAACCGCGCCGAGTCCAGTACTCCAGCCATACCGATCACTCGCCCCTTGGGGAATTTGCTGACGCGATAGGCCGTCTGGACCATTGCATCCAGGGGATTACTTACAACGATGATGATCGTGTTGGGAGAATTCTTCACGACCTGTTCGGTCACTCCCTTGACGATGTCGTAGTTTGTCCGCAGCAAATCATCCCGGCTCATGCCGGGCTTTCGCGGGATTCCGGCGGTAATCACCACGATGTCGGAATTTGCCGTGTCTTTGTACTCGTTGGTCCCGATAATCTGACAGTCGTAACCTTCGATAGGGCCTGACTCCGCGAGGTCTAGAGCCTTGCCCTGCGGAACTCCCGGCACGATGTCTACGAGGACGACGTCGGCCAGCTGCTTGTCCACGATACGTTGGGCTGCCGTCGCACCGACGTTGCCAGCACCGATAACCGAAACCTTTCGTCTTGCCATTATTGTCTCCAGGATTGCTGTCTAACCCGTTGAATTCGAATTTGGTCGCATGTCCAGATAGGTGTACTCGTGGAAGGCCTTGCTGTACTGCTCGAGCAACTGGACACCGACTTTCGGGCGAATCAAACCGTCCTTCACCTTCTGCTGGATCAACTGCTCCATCCGCCTCTGAAGATCGTTGGGAAAGTACTGGACGAATGCCAGGATTTCCTGAACGGTCGTGCCCTTTATGACTTTTTCCACGAAATAACCATCAGGCTCTTCGTCGTCCGCATAAACGTGGACTTCGGTAACGCGACCAAAAAGATTATGGATATCGCCCAGGATGTCCTGATAGGCGCCCATAAGGAAAAATCCGATGTAATACGGCTCGCCTTCATTGAGCCTATGTAGTTCGAGTGCGCTTTTCATTCCGAGAGGCGACACGAATCGGTCCACTTTCCCGTCTGAATCGCAGGTCAGATCTACAAGAGTCGCGAGCCTGGAAGGCTGCTCCTTCAACCGATGAACGGGCATGATTGGGAAAAGCTGCCCGATCGCCCAGTAATCCAGGATCGACTGGAAAACGGAGAAGTCACACAGATACTGATCCGTCAATTGTTCCTTCATCTCGACCAGATCTTTCGGCAGGGCTTCCGAATTTCGCTTCTGGAGCAGTCGATTGATCGCGGTGCACGTCGACCAATACAGCTTTTCGGCGAGCGCTTTCTGCTCCAGCGTCAGGTACCCAAGCTCAAACAGCAAACTGACTTCCTGCCGCTTCTCGACGGCGTCATGAAACACTTCAAGCAGGAACGCCACCGACCGGCGGCGCGCCGCCTTGTCGGCCACAGATGCCAGCAGCCTCGCCAGATCCTTGACCGACTGGCTTTCCTCATCGTCCATCGACACAATTTCTTCAGATGTCTCGCGCGTATGCGCAGCAATAGCCTCGACGATGAGCACCGAGTGATGCGCAGTGATTGCCCTGCCGTTTTCAGACACGAGGATCGGGTGGGGAACCTTCTCCGCGTCGCAAATTTCCTTCACGGAATACACGACAGCATTCGTGTACTCCTCCAGTGTGTAGTTAATGCCGTGAGGTGCCGTCACCTCTCCAGCCTCGTAGTTCACACCCAACCCGCCACCGACATTGATGTACTGAATGTCAACGCCCCGGTGCCGCAGGCGTGCGTATACACGAGCGATCTCCTTTACGGCCTGTTTGAGATTCTGAATGTCGAGGATCTGGCTGCCGAGGTGAAAGTGAAGCAGTTTGAATCCGGAGATCATCCCTGCCGCAGAGACTTCATCGAGCAGTTTCATAAGCTCCGTGATCGAAATACCAAACTTGGACGCGTCGCCGCCTGATGCCGCCCACTTCCCTGACCCGGTCGCGGACACTTTCACTCGCACACCGAAGCTGGGGCAGATCCCCAATTCCCGGGCGTGTGTCATGAGGGGGCGAATTTCAGAATACTTCTCGAGAATGGGAATAACGTTCTTTCCCAGCTGTTGACCGGTCAACAAGAGGCGGATCATCACCGCGTCCTTGTAGCCATTACAAATCAGGAGCGTTCGATCGTCTTCGAGGTGGGGCAGCGCCGCGACAAGTTCCGCCTTTGAACCGCACTCCAGACCAAAGCCATACGGACGTCCTGCCTCGAGTATCTCCTGCACAACCTCGTGCAGTTGATTCACCTTGATCGGATACACGCTGACATAGGCGTTCTGGTACCCGGATTCTTCGATGGCTTTCTTAAACGCGTTGTTGAGTTCCGCGACGCGCGACCGAAGCAAATCCTGGAAACGTATCAGTAACGGAAATTCGATACGCTGAGATTTTAGATCCTGAACAACCTTAAAGAGGTCGATGCTGATAGGATCGCCCAAAATAGGACGAACGCTGAGATTCCCCTCGTCGTTGACGGCGAAATAGTTGTCTCCCCACAGTTTCACCCGATAGAGGTTTTCGGAATCTTCGGTCGTCCAGAGTGCTTCTTCAATTTTGGCCATAGAAACGCATTAGCTTAAACGAAAAACCCTCTCAGGTGGAGGGCTGTTGTTGAGAAATGCAGTGGAGGGTTCCTCCGCCATAAACGAGATCCGTGCAGTCAATGCCCACGACCGCCCGGTCTGGAAAATGCTCCTGTAATATTGCCCGCGACCTTTCGTCATTCGGATGACCGAAAGCGGGAACCAGAACAACGCGATTGCCAATCAGAAAGTTCGTGTAGCTGGAGGCCAGCGACTGCTTCCTGCCATCGACAGCAGCGCGAATCGTTGGAGGTACTGGCAGCTTTACGATCCGCAACGGCTGGCCGTTTTGATCCGTCGCCCGAGTCAAAAGCTCATAGTTCTGCTTCAACACGGCGTAGTTTTCCCCGTCAGGATCCTCTTCGAAGGCACAGACAACCGTATCGGGCCCGACGAACCGTGCGAGATTGTCGATGTGTCCGTCGGTGTGGTCGCCCACAAGGCCGCACTTCAGCCAGATGACATGTCGCACTCCGAGAAAATCCTCGAGGTAGCGCTCCATGTCATGTTTGTGAAGTCCAGGATTCCGGTTGGGGTTCAGCACGCACTGTTCCGTCGTAAGAACGGTTCCTCGACCGTTGACGTCAATCGCTCCGCCCTCCAGTACGATACCCGGCATGAACAGTCCGATGCCGAGCCTCTCACTCATAAAATACGGCACGTTGCCGTCTTTCAAGAGCGAAGGATACTTTCCACCCCACGCATTGAACCTCCACTGGACAATCGCAATCTTGCGCAGCTCGCGGTTGACGACGAAAGTCGGGCCATAGTCCCTGAACCACACATCCGCGTAGTCCCAAACGTGAAAGTGGACACGACTCAGGTCCGCCTGTGCCTTCTTCAGCATTTCTTTCACCCGTGACCGGGTCTCAGCGTTCCGGACGGCCAGGTGAACCTCCTCCCCGGGTACCAGCTGAGTGATGATCTCTATCAGGCGTTTTCGAACGCGGTCTATTCCCTTTGGGAAGGTAACGCGGTCTTCCGGCCAGGCCAGCCACATGGCATCGTGTTGCTCCCACTCGGCGGGCATACGGTAGCCATCGCGCGACGGAACGTCGGGACGAACAGGTTCGATAAGAGATCCGTATGTGTCCGGACGGCGATTCCGCACGAATCGCCACCCCTCGCGGATGCGGGCGTTCTGGCTGATATCCAGATCTGCTATCAGCGTTTCCTCCCTGGTCCCAGCCTTCTTCAGGAATTTTCCAAACGCGTTGCATACAAAGGAATTTCCCCAAAACGTAACCTGGCCTTCCGTGCCGACACGATTCACGGCAGCCACGTGAACGGCATTCGCGATGGAATGGCCGCGCTGAATCGTTATCCACGCGTTCAGCCAGTCGGTGTATGGCAGCGGATCGTTTTTCAAATATCCGATTGCCGTTGGATAGAAAAGAATCTCCGCTCCTGTCAGCGACGCGGCGCGTGCCGCCTCTGGAAACCATTGGTCATAGCAGATGAGGACGGCAACCCGGGCATAACGAGTCTGGAAGACTTTGTAGCCGAGGTCACCCTCATCAAAATAGCTCTTCTCGTAGAAGAACGGATCGTGCGGTATGTGCAGCTTTCGGTAAATGCCAAGCAGTGTCCCGTCGGCATCGATAACAGCAGCCGTGTTGAAGTACCGCCCATTGGCGGCGGCCTCGAAAATCGGAACAATGATGACGATCTCGAGCTCTTTTGCCAGCGCCATAAAGGCGTTCGTGGATTCTCCAGGAACCGTCTCGGCGAAATGTGAGGCTTCGACCTTTTCGTCATGGGGAAAGTACCGCGTCCGAAATAGCTCCTGGAGACAGATGACACGCGCGCCTTTGCGTGCCGCATCCCGAATACGCCGAATGGTCTTCTTAAGATTCGCCTCGAGGTCGGTGGAAACGGAAGTTTGAATAAGTGCGATCCGCAACGTGTTCTTCTTCATCACAGGTAACGGAGAAACATAACACGAAAATTTTCGATGGAATTCAGAACGGTTCGCGGAAACTTCAGGCGCCGATGAGTTTTGAATAAACCGAGCGCGCCATTGCCGGCTCTTCCGTTCCCCGCACGATGGCACGTCCGTCTCTAAAGATTGTCACTTCATAGGGCGGCGCGTAGCACTTCAGCAGGAATTCGTTGAACTGAATTTCGCCTTTGGCCGGAATCGATTTTGACAGCTGCGAAAAATCCAGGTCCGTTTTCACGGCGGGAATCAACTGGACGGCGTTCCGGCCGCACAGGGTGACTGTGCGAAGGGGAAATCCGTCAAGATAGTCAAAACGCTTTTCAGAACAGA
>DASTBJ010000614.1:0-4862 GCA_035712125.1 Terriglobia bacterium | reverse complement strand
GATTTGTGACCGCGGCCGAGGCTGCGGCGCTGGATAAATGGTACGTGATTGACGCAAGTGATCAGGTACTTGGACGCATCGCGACGAAAGCCGCAACCATCCTTTCCGGAAAACATCGCCCTCATTATGCCCCGTTTCTCGTGACGGGGGACCATGTCGTCATTATTAATGCGGAGAAGCTCCGCCTGACCGGGCAAAAGCGGGAAACGAAGGTCTACCGCTGGCACACGTTGTATCCCGGAGGCCTTCGAGAAGCCAAAGTCAGCAACCTCATCGAGAGCGACCCGGCGAGAATAATCCGTGAGGCGGTTCTCGGGATGTTGCCAAAGAATAAGCTGCGCAAGCGTCTTGTGCAGCGTTTGAAAGTTTATCGCGCGGATCAGCATCCGCACGCAGCGCAGCGGCCTGAGCCGATGTCGCTGTAAGAGTCCTGGAGGTTCATTGATTTCAACTCAGAACCAAAACTACGGTACGGGCCGGCGGAAAACTTCAACGGCTCGAGTATTTTTGAGACCCGGATCTGGGAAACTCACAGTCAACAACAAACCCTTCGAGCAGTACTTCTTCGACGAAACTCACCGCATGTTGGTGAAGCAGCCGTTGCAGGCTTCGGAAACCCTCGACAAGTTTGACCTGGTCATTCTCGTCGCCGGTGGCGGCATGCATGGGCAGGCCGGAGCCGTCCAGCATGGCATCGCGAGGGCGCTGGTGCAGTACCGCGCGGAACTGCGGTCCGTCCTGAAGAAGGCAGGGTTTTTACGGCGCGATCCTCGAATGAAGGAGCGCAAGAAATATGGTCAGCCTGGAGCGCGTAAGCGATTCCAGTTCTCGAAACGTTAATCGGAGGGTTATTTGGCGTCTATCACAATGAAGGAACTCCTGGAGGCCGGCGTCCACTTCGGCCACCAGACGAAGCGCTGGAATCCGAAGATGAAGCAATACATCTTCGGCGAGCGCAACGGCATCTACATCATCGATCTTCAAAAGACTCTCAAACTTTTCAAGGAAGCTACACAGTTCGTCGCCGACCTCGTCGGTCAAGGCAAGATCGTTCTCTTTGTGGGAACCAAGCGTCAGGCACAGGACGCGATCGCCGAAGAAGCCAATCGGTGCGGCATGTATTTCGTCAACCAGCGATGGCTCGGCGGACTGCTGACAAACTTCTCCACGATTCAGAAGTCGATCAAGAGGCTCAAAGAGCTCGATTCCATGGCGACGGACGGTCGCTACGAATTGCTACCCAAGAAAGAAGTCACACGGCTCGAGCGTGAGCGCACGGCTCTCGAAAAGAACTTGTCCGGCATCAAGAACATGCCGCGCCTGCCTGACGCCCTGTTTGTGATCGATTCCAAGAACGAAGAGATCGCCGTTGCAGAAGCGCGCAGGCTGGGTATCCCCGTGATCGCCATCGTCGATACCAACTGCGATCCGGACTATGTCGACTACGTTATTCCGGGCAATGATGACGCGCTCCGCGCGATTCGACTGTTCACGGTTAAGATTTCGGATTCTGTCCTGGAAGGCCAGGCGATGACCAAAGACGCTTCGTCCGCTTCGGCTGCGGCGAAAGACGAAGGCGAGTATGCTGATAGCGATGAAGGCGGCGAGCTTCGCGAAAGAACTCGCGCGATGCGAGCCGAACCTCCTGCTGAAGGTTCAGTCGAACCTCCGCCCGAAGCCGCGATAATGTAGACGCATCCAAGGGAAACGGCCCCCGGGGCGAGATCGTCCGCGGGGGCCATTTGTGTGTAAGGGAGTAGGATTCATGGAAATTTCTGCACAACAAGTCAAAGAGCTCCGCGAAAAAACCGGAGCGGGAATGCTCGACTGCAAGAAGGCGCTCTCGGAATCCAAAGGCGACATGGAACAGGCCATCGTGTACCTGAGGAAGAAGGGGCTTGCCTCCGCTCAGAAGAAGGCCGGCCGCGCAGCCGCTGAAGGAATGGTCGGTCACTATATTCATATGGGGGGCAAGATCGGCGTCCTGGTCGAGGTGAACTGCGAGACCGACTTCGCGGCCCGCAGCGATGATTTTCAGTCGCTCGTGAAGGATATCGCCATGCACGTCGCGGCACTGAATCCACGATGGGTGCGACGCGACGAAGTAACGGCCGAGGATCTCCAGAAGGAGAGGGAAATCTACAAGGAACAGGCGCGTGCCTCAGGGAAACCCGAGAATATCATCGAGAAGATTGCCGAGGGAAAACTGGAGTCGTTCTATAAGGAGTCCTGCCTGTACGACCAGCCCTTCGTCAAGGACCCGAACCTTACCGTCGAACAGTTGATCACCAACCTCGTCGGCAAAATCGGCGAGAATATTCGCGTCCGCCGCTTTGTAAGATTCGTCACCGGAGAAGGACTTGAAAAGCGGTCGACGGATCTGAAGGGCGAAGTCGAGGGCATGCTGGGCGGGCAGTAACTCGTACGCGAACATGGACGAAACGAATAGCGCCCCCTACTACAGCCGAGTCCTGCTGAAACTCAGCGGCGAAGCCCTGATGGGTTCCCATGGGTTCGGAATTGACCCTGAGATCGTCAGCAATATCGCCGGAGAGATTAAGGATATCCACAGCCTGGGTGTCGAAATCGCCATAGTAATTGGCGGCGGCAACATCTTTCGCGGTTTGGCTGCCAGCGCTAAAGGGTTCGACCGCGTGTCCGCCGACCATATGGGCATGCTGGGAACAGTCATCAATGCGCTGGCCCTTCAGGATGCCCTCGAGCAGATCGAGGTTCACACGCGCGTCCAATCCGCCATCGAAATGCGGCAGGTCGCCGAGATGTTCATCCGCCGCCGCGCGATTCGCCATCTGGAGAAGGGCCGGGTCGTCATATTTGCCGCCGGCACTGGCAATCCGTACTTTTCGACCGACACCACGGCTGCCTTACGCGCCATGGAGATCAAGGCCAAGGTGATCCTGAAGGCCACCAAAGTCGATGGGATTTATGACGCGGACCCCGTTAAAGTTAAGGACGCGAAACTGTTCAACGAGATTTCGTACATCGATGTGCTGACGCAGGGCCTGAAAGTAATGGACACCACGGCAATCTCGTTGTGCATGGACAACAAGGTTCCAATCGTCGTATTCAATATGAAGACCAAAGGCAACATCAAGCGGGTCATCATGGGGGAAAAGATCGGCTCGCGCGTGTATTGAGGAGGCTTCATGGGCAGCAAGGAAGAAATTGCGCAAGTTCGAAACCGTATGGAGAAGGCGATTGAAGATTTGCGCAAGGAACTCGCGACTATCCGAACAGGTCGCGCGTCAATTTCAATTCTCGATAGCATTCAGGTCGATTACTACGGTGTCCCCACACCCATAAACCAGGTCGCGCAGATGGGTACACCGGACGCGACGCTGATCACTGTGCAGCCCTACGATGCATCTCTGGTGGGCCCTGTTGAGAAAGCGATTCGTGCGTCAGATCTTGGACTCAACCCCTCAAACGATGGCCGGCTGATTCGCATTCCAATCCCACCCCTGACCGAAGAGCGACGAAAGACGCTGGCCAAGCATGTCCACAAGGTCCTGGAGGATCATCGCACGGCAGTCCGCAACATACGGCGGGATGGAAACGATCATTTGAAGAAATTGCTGAAAGACAAGGCCATCTCGGAAGACGACGAAAAGAAGTCGCTCGAGGATGTCCAGAAGCTGACGGATGACTTCATCAAGAAGCTCGAGGAAGTGGCCAGGGCAAAAGAAGCCGAAATCATGAAGGTGTAATACTGCGTTCCATGAACAAATCATCCGTACAGAATCTCGTCAAAAACTATTCCATTGAAACGACCATCCCGCAGGCGGAGCGTGTCGAGCGTTTCTCCGATACTGTGCCCGCGGGCACTTGCCTCTATATCGCACACATCCCTGGAACGAACTTCCTGGACACCGTTGCGCTTGCGGCTCGGCTGCGCAAGGAAGGGATGGAACCGGTTCCTCACGTCGTGGGAAGGCGCATTGTGAGTCTTGAAGCGCTCGACGATTTTTTGAGGCGGTTGTCCGGTGATGCCGGCGTCAAACAGGTTCTGTGCGTCGCGGGAGATAACGCCACCCCCGAGGGCAAAATTACCAGCGCACTTGAAGTGATCGAATCCGGCCTGCTTGAAAAGCACGGCATCCGTACTTTCGGAGTGGCCGGCCATCCCGAGGGCCATCGCGAGGTTCCCGATCCGGTTCTACGCGACGCCCTGAGACGGAAGAACGTCCACGCCGACAAGACCGGATCGAAGGTCTATGTCGTGACGCAGTTTACGTTCACATCCGATTCGGTCACGAACTGGGAGGCGTCGCACGGCAACGACATCGGCAAGCTGCCCGTCGTTGTAGGCCTGCCGGGCCTCGCCAGCGCCAAGACGCTCCTGAAGTACGCGCTGGATTGCGGTGTCGGCGCCTCGCTCCAGGCATTTTCGAAACGCGCCGCGAGCCTGACGAAGCTTCTAACCGTGAATGCTCCCGACGACATCATCGTTGGTCTGGCCGCGCATCGCGAGAAGCACCCCGGCAGCCACCTCTCGGGAGTCCACTTCTTTCCGTTCGGCGGGTTCAAGAAAACCGCGGACTGGGCGAACAAGGTTGTCGCCGGCAGTTTTGAATTTTCGAACGATGGCGGTCTGAAGGTCGAGTGAGATCTCGGTCAGACCGGTTGTTTCCATTTTTGATGAAAAATTTTGAAATTGGACGAATCCTGCATTTCAAATATTTTTGGCCAGCACCACCCCGGCGCTACGCGCCACGCCTCCTCGGCTGAGGAGGGGAGTCCTGAAATCCAGTCGTCGCTCACGCTGTCCCGCCTCAGCCGAACTCTATTTTCGAAGGAGGATTCGTCCAACTTCAAAATTTCTTCATTAGTCATCCGGGAAA
>DASTBJ010000613.1:0-2196 GCA_035712125.1 Terriglobia bacterium | reverse complement strand
TGGTATTGGCCGCCGCGCCAGCGCACGTACTGGTTCATGCCTCCGAACTCGTTCCAGTTGTTGACGAGCGGCAGGATCAGCTTGAGGTTGCGCTTGCCTGCTTCGGCGACGACAAAGTCGAGCCGCTCGAGGCCATTGGGACCATCGTTGAAAGCCGGCGCAGTGCCGTTCCAGTAATGCGTGTAGACGCCCTCCTTGGGACCATCCACCGAATTGCTGCCGTCCTGATTTCCAATGATCACGGTCGACCACACGCGCATCACGGCGAAATTGCTGGCCGACGCCTTGTCGAGGAGAGCCGTCAGCATGAAGGGTGACTTGTAGATGGGGTAGTAGTTATTGGAGCCGGCAAATCGGAAGGGTCGACCCTGCAGATACAGCTCGGATCCAATGCGTGTGACGAACGGACCGTCTTTCTGGGCACCCCCTCCCCGATCGCCGGCGAATGCCGTGGCAGTGCTTGCGGCAAACGCGGCGCACAGCAGCAGACTGGAAAGAAACCTTGACCCTGATCTCGTGCGTTCCATCGTGTCTGCTCCTCTGTATGTCAATGGCTTTTCGTCCGGAGAAAGCCGAATCCGTTGATGGTGAGGCGGCCCTTTCTTGGGTCTTCGCTCAGCACCGTGCGGGCCGAGATGTCGCCCGAGTGCAAAGCATTGCCTCTGTAGATGATGAGTCGATTGAAAGCGGCTTCGACGCCATGCAGCCGTTCGAAGAATTGCGTGTGATCGATCGCATAAGCATGTACCGGTGAATGTGTCTTGAGCTCATCGACGATCGTGCTCTGGTAAAGGTCCATGTGTTCCAGCGTGACTTCGAACAACCCGGTCGAGCGATGCCGATAGAAGGAGGTTCCGCCTTGCTGCGGGTCACAGAGGTAGTGAATGAATGCAATCCGTGATGGGTCAGGTCCGTCAAAGTGAGGGATACGCTGGATCGGCCTGAGCCTGTCAGGCGACGTCGTCACGATCGAGAACGCGCAGAGCTCGAGTTCCCTTGGTGGCAAACCGAACGCCTTTTCGATGGGTTCTGCTGCTGCCATGAGTAAGTTGTCTGCGTAGCTTTCCGGTGCCGGCGCGCGAACACCGGGATAGCGTGAGCCCACATCGATGAATGCCGCCTCACTGGCAAGCTCAAGCAGCGCACCTGGGTTTGCGACGAAGCTGTCGATGCACACGATCGGTGAGCATTCGCGCCCGACAGTCGCGACCGACATCTGGAAGTCCGAGTTGAATTGAATGCGACGCATTGGAATTGCGTTCATCCACTCGCGACCGACTGAGCCGGAATTACGCTTGGGCAATTGGCACGAATGAATTCCTCGTGACTCGGAGCGGTGGCCACGGCACTCGCAATGCCAGCAGCCATGTTTTCCAGCTCATGGATCACCTTCTCCTCCGGCACATCGTCAACCGAGGGGTGGTAGTACTGAGGGAGGATCCCGAAGCCAGCGAACATGGCGAGCCACGAACTTGGGCGAAAAAACTCGGTGGCGCCCTGGGTGAATCGGCCGGTTTCGCGGTACAGCTCGATCGTGTCCGCGAGGCTGTCCGGGACAGTCATGGCGCGGCATTCGTCCCAGAAAGACTCGCCGACCCGGCGGTTCAGCTTGTAGTGCAGGACGATGAAGTCCCGGATGTGATTCCAGTGAGCGCGATTGCGCTGATTTACGTTCTCCTGGAGGGCCGGATTCGGAACCGCCTGCGGAAAACTGCCTAACAAGTATTGCAGGCCACGCTGCACCAGGTAGATGCTGGTGGATTCGAGCGGCTCCAGGAAGCCGCTTGCCAGCCCCAGACAAAAGACGTTGCGATTCCAGAGCCTGCGGCGCACCCCCGTGCGGAACGGCAACAGCCGCGGTTCGCCAAGCATGGGCCCCTCGACCGAATTGCGAAGAGTGCCGATCGCCTCATCATCGGAAAGGTGCTGACTCGAGTAGACGTAACCGTTGCCCACCCGATGTTGCAGCGGAATCCTCCACTGCCACCCTCCACGACTTGCGATGGATCGCGTGTAAGAAGTGGGAGCCAGGCGGCTCTCGCAGGGTAGCGCGACTGCGCGATCGCAGGGCAACCAGTGGGTCCAGTCTTCGTACCCTGTCCCCAAGGCCTTTTCGATGAGCAAGCCCTGGAATCCCGAACAATCCACGAACAGATCGCCTTCGACCACGCGGCCGTTCTCGAGCACCACGGACTC
>DASTBJ010000612.1:0-7139 GCA_035712125.1 Terriglobia bacterium | reverse complement strand
CTTTCGGCGGCACCTTCGGTCGATAACGGTGTTAATACGAATGGCTGTAGTCTTCCTGAGGCCGCTGCACCTCACCGATTCAGGAGGAATCGCGCATGATGTCACGGACTTCAGTAAAACCTTCAGGCCCGCCAGGCCCTACGCCGGACTCGGCCGTACGTGTCTTCCGCGCTCATTCCGGCCTTGGCACGAAGGGTAGACTCTACAGCGGTAACCGCGACAGCGCCTCTCACCATCCGATCTCAAACAAACAGAGACTCACGCTACTCTTTGCAGACATCCGCGGCTTTACGGGACTTGCCGAGGAGATGGACCCCGAGGATTGTGTTCGCCTGCTGAACGTCTATTTCGCCGTTGCCGCGGAGGCTGTCCAAGGCTTCGGCGGGAACGTCGACAACTTTCAGGGAGACGGTCTCATGGCAACGTTCGCCGCATCACCCGGCGACGAAACTCATGAGCGACGCGCCGTCAAATGTGCCGTGAGCCTTCGTGAGACGATCCGCCACCTGGTGATTCCGGGGCTTCCTAAGGGCCGGCTGCAGGTCGGCATTGGCATCAGCACCGGGATCGCAGCCGTCGGTTACGTCGGATCACGCAACAGACGAGACTTTACAGCCATTGGCGATGTCGTCAATGTTGCAAACCGCCTGCAGTCCATTTCAGGGCCCGATCAGATCGTGATCAGCCAGGAGACCTGCTGCCACATCGGGGACGACCTGCCTTTGGAGCCTCTCGGGTTGTTGCAGCTTCGAGGACGGGTCCAGCCAGTCGCGGCTTTCGCGGTCAAATAGATACCCTTTTATTTCTGAAAGTTACAGAACGGTCTTCCGGAGTTACGAACCAGCACTTTAGTGCCGGTTTAGCCGTGGATCGGGGGCACCTTCCGTCGATAGGTGGACTCATGCCCCAATCTCAGAATTCTCCTCGTACCGCAGGTAAGGAGTCCAAATTCAGCTGGAGCCGAAAACGGCCAGCAGCGGGTTAGGGAACGAATATGCAAATAAAAATGACACAACGAGCAGCACCTTCGAAGGTCGCGATTGAAGCGGAAGCGGCAAGAGTCGAAAAGCTTCTGGATGCAGTGAACACAAAGATCGAATCCTCACAGTGCGACCTGAGGACTTTCATGCACCTTCAGATGTGTCGAGCAGAACTGCAGACCTACTTTTCCGGGCTCCTCTACGCGATGGGATACACCGGCCTCCTCGACACACAACATGTTGAGGCGCACCTCACGGGTTCCAAAACGGGAACTTTCGCTGTTCTCGGAGAATCGCTGCTGGCGTCGGACGAACTGCCGAAGCTGGAAAACCATTCGCGTCTGGTTCAGTGCTTCGAATGCTAAAAAGAAATTGGGGACAGAGAGCAATTTCGCGACGCGAAATTGCTCTCTGTCCCCAATTTCGTCCTACCGAATGACGTAATCCGGCCAGCAGGTCGTGGGCTGCTGAACGAACGGATCGTTCTCGTAGTCAAACCGCGATGAAGAATCCAGCAGACGTACCGAGTTGGCGAAGCCTCGTCCTGCCGCCGCAGCCGGAGCCGTCCGCGCGCGCATGGCGCGAGGATCCAGGATCTCGTCGATGGCGTCGCGCGAGTCTTCCAGATGCAGCCGTGTTGCGCGATCCGTAGCCGAGGGGATCGCAGCCACAAGCTGGCCTCGAAGCGTTCGAAGTTCTCCCTTGAACAGCGCACGAACTTCCGGTGAAGGCTCCGTGGGTCCATTCAGGCGGTTATCAATTGTGTCGAGGTAGATGCGCTGGGTGTTCCGTCGATAGGCATCGATGGCAGCCGACGGCGTCCTCAATTCATTCCATATTCCCGCCCGCACCTCGCCCAGGAACTGAGTTGGCGCGTAGGCGGCCGCACCGTCGACGGCTGCTTGTTCGATCAGTCGATCCAGCCGCGCAGCCTGCAGCAAAGAGTTCATCACCGAATTCTGTGCTGTCCGAACTCTTGCGATAGCGCCTGTCGGTTGAATGAGGCGAAGAATATCCGGACGCACCATGAATTGAGGTGTCTGAAACGCGTTATCGAGCAGGAACTTCACCGCCTCAGCCTGCTTGGCTTTCGGGACGGACGTGAAACGCGGGCCGGTCTGGCCAATATGTTTCTGCTGGGAAAGGAACCCTCCGACAATCGACGTCACGTGGTTCATCTCGGTGGTCCATTGGCCGACAAGCCGTCCATAGACCTCTGTCAGTTCATCGTAAGGCTCGCCCGGCTTGCCTGTCGTGGCGGTCAGCAACATATCGGCAACCCGCTGCAGGTTCTTCAGACCAAGAGTAGTGGCTCGCACTGCATCGCCATCCCCGACTGCTTCGGAAAGGTCTCCAGGGTCAGTCGATCCGGAACCTGCTGTTGAAAAGCGATACTGGGGTTTTGAGTCCTGCTCACTGGCCCATTTATTCAACTCTGCCTGTTCATCGTCTGACGTTTTCGCCGTGATTGGGGTATAGCCCCACCGGATCGCAAACTTATCGTACTCGCCAATCTTCGGGATCAGGTCTGCGACAGGAATTCCGTCTTCGGGCTGCGCGACGTAGTTGAATCGCGAATAGTCCATAAGGGACGGGGTGTGTCCATACTGTCGGAGGAAGTTCTTGTCACGGATCTGCTCGAGCGTATAGATGGAGCTCGCTTTCATGTTGTGTTGCAGACCCAGCGTGTGCCCCACTTCGTGAGCGACCACATACCTCAGCAGTTCACCCATCAGGTCATCGGGCAGCGGTAGCTTCTTCGCTCGTGGATCGAGCGGCCCGACCTGAACGAAATACCAGTTTTTCTGAAGGTTCTGCACGTTGTGGTAGAACTGAATGTCGGCCTCGAGTATCTCACCGGAGCGTGGATCGTGAATGTTGGGCCCGGATGCATTCTCCGTTGTTGACGGAAGCCACCGAACGACGGAGTATCGCGCATCTTCGGCGCTCCAGTCCGGATCATCCGACGGAGCCTCGCGCGCCACGATCGCGTTGCGGAAACCTGCGGCTTCGAACGCAGACTGCCAGTCTTCGATTCCCTTCTTGACATAGGGAACCCACTTCGTCGGCGTTGCCGGATCCACGTAGTACACGATGGGTTTCACAGGCTCGGACATCGCCGATGCCGGATCTTTCTTCTCCAGGCGGTAGCGCGTGATATACGTGCGCTGCTCTGCGCGATGCTCTTCACGGCTGTAGTCGTACATGGATCGGGTAAAGTAGCCGACACGTTCATCATAAAGACGTCCCATCATCGGCGTTTCCGGAAGCTTCACCATGCTGTAGGAAGTGAGTACGGTAAAGCTGTTGCCGCGCCCGCGTCCGCGTCCGGCAGCGGGATCGGCCGCGTTGCCGGCATCCAGCGGAGCCGTGAATGTCTGAACGACCTCAACGTTAATGTTTTCCGGAAACGAAACGACCTTTTCGATATAACTACGAGCACCGTCGAAACCGCGACTGCCGGTCACTTGTGAACGAACGGAGAATTCAGGGACCTCCGTCGTGAACAACTGGGTAACCTCGATGACGGGATCTCCTGTGGGACTGAACGCCGCGACGTTATACGCACGCATGATCGAAGGGTTGTTGGCGGCGGCAACAGCCCGAGCGATAGGTGTCGACGGGTCGGCGATCACGCTGTAATCCACGAGCCTCAGGAACACGCGGTTGTTTAAAAGCTCCCATCGGACCACGCGGTTTCCCGCTGCCGTGCCGCCATAACCGGCGCCGTTTACGGTGTTTTTGAGTTGTGAGACCCAGAGGAAGTCCTTGCCAAGTTCCTTCTTGGGAATTTCGTAAAACAGTTGCTCGTTGATGCGATGAACCTTGAAGATGCCCTCATCCGTTTTGGCGCTGGCCGTGATGACCTGGTTGTAAGGCCGAGGCTGCGCGGCGCCTGCGCCACGTCCGCCCGGTTGATTGCCACGTCCACCGGCGGCGTTGTCGGCGGGGGTATCCCCGTCCGGCGCGGGGGCTGGTGTCTGCGGGCCCGACGGATCCTGTGCCCAGATCGGGTTTTCCGGCGTCACAACGCCCTGCGAAATGGCACGAACGACGCCCTGCGCCGACGCACCAAGAACGAACGCGGCAATTCCTGCAGCCGCAAAAGCCCACATCGCGAACCTGCGCCTCTGCATCATGGAAGCACTCCTCAGGAAATATTGAGCCGGCATTATATGCGAAGTCCGTTCCGGCCGCATCCTTGCGTGCCTTTCCCCCGTGTCATATGATGCCCGGCGATACTCGGTTGCAAATCCAGCAGGGGAGAGCAACTCATGAAGGCGAGATTGTTCAGCATGTCCGGCGGATCGGTTCAGAGGGCGATGGTGGCCTGCGCGCTTTTATCGGCAGCGCTGGCGCTGGTGCCTCCGGCCTATGCGCAGGGTCAGCGCGGAACGGGTCAACGCGGTCAGGGACAGCGCGGTCAGGGTGGACAACCTGCTCAGGCAGTTCAGCCCGCACAGCAACCCCAACCTCTGCCGATCGATCTCTTCACCTCGAAGAATTTTTATAAGGACAAGGATATCTGGCTGGACAAGCGGTATTTCCGGTGCAACAGTCCGCGCGAGTTGACCGACATGTGGACCCGTGGCGGCAGAATTGGCAATGATCCCCCACGCACTGCAGCCTGGGGGGATTGCAACCGGGACTATCCGGCGTCGGAGATTCGCAGCAAGCTGCCTTACAAGACCGCAAAGGAGCATTACGAAGCACTGCTCGCGGAAACCAAAGCGGCCGGCGGGCCGACAGTTCACACCCGTCAAACACTGCCAGACTGGGACGGCCGATACAACCGCACGGGGCAGAATCAGTGGATCTACGGACGCATTGTCCAAACCGCCACCATCCTTTCCCTGCTTACGCCGGAATACCAGGAACGCATGGTCCAGATGAACTACCACGAGGCGGTGAACAACGCCCCGCAATGGAATGCCGCGTACTGCTATCCCGAGGGTTTCATGCGATGGTGGGCTGAGTTCTCCATCAATCAAATCGAGGTCATGACCACTCCCGCGCAGGTTCAATTTCTGACGGGCGTCGCGGATAACTTCCTGCGCCGCGTCCTGGTCGGGCGCAATCACGTCCAGCAAGTGCCTCAGTGGTACGGTGAAACCGTCGGATTCTGGAAGGGAGACACACTGACTGCCTGGACTGCCAATGTCCAGGGTTGGACCCTGTCACACTCCATGTTCGAGTTCAGCAATTCGATGCAAACGATCGAAGTCTTCACACCCCGCAGGAACACCGACGGCAGTTTCGTGGGCCTGACGGTGGATACGACCTTCTACGATCCGGAGGCATTCGTGGCGCCGCTTCACACTGTCCAGCTATACAACCGGACCGCAAGTCTGGATCATCCCACGCAACGTTATACGTATATCGAGTGCCTCAGTAATATTGCGGCCGTCGACGGCAAACCGACCCAACTGACTACCGGTGATCCCGGCTATATCGATTACTACGGCCGTCCGTGGGCGCAGAACTGGGAAAAGCTGGAGAAAGGCTGGGATAAGCCCGAACCCGTGTTGCTGCCCGGCATTTTCGGGCGTTAATAAGGAAGGTCATCATGAAAACGCTATTCCTTCGGGTCTTCAAGATCGCGATGCTGGCATTACCGGTGGTCGTGAGTTTATTCGTGGCGACAACGCCGGCGCACCACTCCTTCGCAATGTATGACATGACGAAGACTGTTACGTTCACGGGCGTCGTGACCCGGTTCGTCTCGCAGGCGAACCATGCCGAAATCCACTTTGTGCCACTCGGCCCCGATGCAAAGCCGCAGCGCGGATCGGATGGGAAATATACTTCCTGGGGAGTAGAAATGGGCGGAGCAGCAGCAATGGCTCAGCAGGGCATCTCCGTGACCACCTTTCCTGTAGGCACTATCTTCAGCGTAAATCTCCACCCGTTGCGGGATGGTAAAAACTTCGGATCGATGGAAGGCCCCATCTCCAAGTGCCCCAAGGACACGCCTCCGCCTCCCTCGAAGCATTGCAACGAGGTCCAGGGGAGCACATCACACGGCAGAGGAAACTTCTGAGCGCCGCAATCCAGGGGAAATCGTGAACGAATTTGCTCATTGGCTCGCTGCAACAAATCTGAGCCTTGCCATACAGACGCACTTGTGGATCATTCCCGCGGTGCAATCGATTCACATCGTGTGCATCGGCATCGTGTTCGTATCGGTATTCATGATCGATCTCAGAATTTTTGGGCTGGCCGGCCGCGATCAAACGCTGCTGGAAACAGCCCGTCGCTATGCGCCCTGGCTGTGGGGAGCGATGGGCGTGCTTCTCGTCACGGGTATCCTGATGGTGATTGGCGAACCGGAACGCGAACTGATGAGCCTTTCGTTCTGGTTGAAGATGTCTCTGATTGTTGTCGGGATTGCCATTGCGACGCTGTTTCAACTTTCCCTTCGGAGAAGCGGCCGCGAGGGCGGAGAGGCGTTGGTGAAGCGTGCCGCGACCCGATCCCTTGCGGTCATTACCTTTCTGGTCTGGTGCAGCATCATCATTCTTGGACGTTTGATCGCCTACGATCATGTCTGGGGCAGTTGGTCACTGCGCCCCCTGGTGTAATGGTTTAGGAATGGTCTAAGAATGGACGTTGCTGCTCTGCTCAAAGCAATCGAGTCAACCAGCCTCGCCGGCTGGATTCGTGATTCGCTCTATGCGTTCCCATTGATTGAATCGTTTCACGTCATAGGTCTGACGTTGGTCTTCGGAACAATTGCCATCGTGGACCTGCGCCTGCTTGGACTTGCTTCGATCCACCGTCCGTTCTCAAAGGTCGCGGAGGTTGTTCGGTGGACCTGGGCGGCTTTCGGCCTCACGATCCTGAGCGGGTCGTTAATGTTCATCACGAACGCCTCTGTCTACTTTTCCAATGTTCAATTCCGATGGAAGATGCTCCTCATCGGACTGTCAGGGCTGAACGTGCTTGTCTTTGAGCTCACGTGCGGGCGCAACCGTGACCGTTGGGACAAAGACCAAGCCGCACCACCTTTAGGTAAACTCGCCGCTATCCTTTCTTTGACCCTCTGGATTAGCGTCATTTTTCTTGGCCGGTGGGTCGGATTCACGAACACCGGGCGCAGCGCGGCGCCGGCCCCAGATGCCGAAATCAACCTCGACGACCTCTTTAAATAATGAGATA
>DASTBJ010000611.1:0-5650 GCA_035712125.1 Terriglobia bacterium | reverse complement strand
CAATGGCCTCAGTCGCGGTTCAGTGTGGCAGCGGGCGGCGTTGTCGGAGAGGGAATTGGTCCGCTGCAGGCTCTGGTTATCCGTCCTGCTGTCGCGGCACTCGCGTGGGTCGTCGGCTCCGTAATCGTGGGTGGACTGCTGGGATCCATTGTCATCGCAGTGCGCAGGCGGATGGTGGCAAGTCCATTGTCCTCCTGAAGAGTGGGGGTATACTCCGCGTCATGAAGATAAGTGCCCTCCTCCTTCTTCCGCTTCTCTCATTGTCCCTGGCCTTGCAGAGCGAGCCTTTCACTTTCAAGGTTGTCACCACCGGCTTGCTGAATCCGTGGGAAGTGGCAATGGGCCCGGACGAGCAACTCTGGGTGACGGAACGCACAGGGAAGAGAGTCACGCGTGTCAATGTCGCTGATGGCACGAAGACGACAGCGATCACCATCGATGAAGTTTTTCAGAGTCATGGGCAGGATGGATTGCTGGGGATGGCGCTGCATCCGGGCTTACGGCGCGGCGCGGCAAGCGACTTCGTCTACGTCGCTTATACCTACGACGCCGATCCAGGCCCACAACTCAATCGACAAGGAAAGGTCCGTCGATATACGTACGACGTTGCTTCGAGCACGCTCCGGAATCCGATCGATATCATCACCAATCTTCCTGCCGGCGCCGACCATCTCGCCTTTCGGCTGGTTTTCGGTCCCGATCAAAAACTGTATCTGTCCGTTGGAGACCAGGGTGCGAACTGGCTGCAGCAATACTGCAATCTGAACCGAGCCCAGGAGTTGCCGACAGCCGCAGAGGTGCAGGCGAAAGACTGGACGAAGTATCAGGGGAAAATGCTTCGGTTGAATCTAGACGGGACGATCCCCACGGACAACCCCTTAGTGGGTGATGTCCGCAGCCACATTTATTCGTACGGACACCGGAACCCGCAGGGACTGGCGTTCAGTGCCGGAGGGAAGCTCTATGCGTCGGAACACGGTCCCGACACCGATGACGAATTCAACTTGATCGAGGCGGGGAAGGATTACGGCTGGCCGCGCGTCGCCGGATATATCGACGACAAAGTGTACGTTTATGCCAGCTGGGCGGAATCCGCTGGCGTGCCCTGCGCTTCAATGCCGTTTCATCAGACGATAATTCCTCCGTCGGTTCCGCAGAGAAAAGAGAGCACGTGGAGCAGCCCGGACTTCAAGCCTCCGCTCAACACGTTCTTCACAATGGCAAACGACTACGACGTCCTGACTCAGGGCAGCGCGACGATTGCACCGGGCGGTCTGGAAATCTATCCACAAAACGGCCCGATCCCCGGATGGGGAAATTCGGCGTTAATCCTTAGTTTGAAATCCGGATGGGTGTATCGAGTGAAACTCAACGCCGATGGCATGGCTGCCACAGGCGACCCGACTCAGCATCTGAAGTCCACCAATCGGTATCGGGATATTGCGCTCAGTCCAAACGGCAGGACGATTTTTCTGTCAACCGACACCGCTGGCAGCAGCACCGACGCCAACGGCAGGCCGGTACGACAGCTGGCAAACCCAGGTGCGATTATTTCTTTTACGTACGAGAAATAGCAGGCCGAAGGTCCGTCACTCTGCGCAGGTGCACTCGGCTCCTTCCGCGCATCCCTGACAGCAATAACGGACCCCTGCCTGAACGAAACCTTCTTCCGGCCATTCTGGAAGGGTGCGACCGCATCCGGGGCACTTGAGCTCTGAACGCGATCGTTTAGCCTGCGGCATCGATACGTACATTGTTTGTCACCGAAAACACACCCGGCACGCCCTTAACCGCGGCTTCCATCTGAGCGTACTCGAGCTTGTTCGCAAGGTTTCCTTCAAGGCGGACCGAACCGTTCTTCACAATGATGTGAACCGGAGGGACGGCCCGCTGAACATACCGTTCGAAGCCATTCTGGGAGTAAATCGCGGTGTACACCGCGCGGCGGATCTGATCGTCGCTGGGCGAAACCGGCAAGACTTCAATCTGATTTCGCACCCGTGCGACGCCTTCGACCTTCCTGGCATCTTCTTCAGCGTGTTTCTTGAGGTTGGGATCTCGCACCTGTCCCAGAAGAGTGACGGTCCCCTTCTCGTCGAGTTGAAATGCGACGTAGTCGAAAACTCCGACCGTCGGGGAGAGCTCACTTAGAAGTTGTCTCTCGATCTTCGCTCTCTGTTCCCGCGTGAGATCGGCGGCGGCTGCCGCGGTCGCGATGCAAAAGAGGACCACGCACGTGAACATGAGTTTTTTCATTACGCCTCCTTCGGACGAATAAGACATTGCAATTGGCCTGCCTGTCCCCGGAAGTGACGCAAACAAAGCCGCCTTTCCGCTGGCGGCGTAATTTCCGTCTCAGCATCAGACAATGCACACACCGTGACGGGGCGGAGACGAAATTGCTCTCTGTCCTCAATTTCACCCGTTCATGGAAACCAGGTTCCCGGATTCGTACCGACGAAGGCCCCAATAGAACACACCAACGCCCACTCCAAGAACCAGGATCGCGCCGCCGACACTGAGCAACGCATTCACCAACGACATGCTGCGCAGCGTTTCGACGGGGAGATAGCTCACGAACCCCGCGGGCACGGCCGTATACAGAAGAATCTTCACACCGCCCTGAAACAGCGTCGGTGGATACGTTGAAAACGAGACCACGGCGTGTCGCCATTGGTCTGCAAGAGCGCCGGCATGACCGATGAAGAAGCTCAGACTACCACTGAGCACCCCGAATCCGATGAATACGATGCCGACAACGACGCTCAGTAGAACGAACGCCACCATGCGCGACCAGTCGGGTCGCACAAATCCGAGATAGACAGCGTAGCCGAAAAGGGCATCGCCCCAGGCGCTGGGTGCGCTTCGTCCGAGCAGCATATGAGGCAACACCGCGCGTGGCTGGAGCAGCCACATATCGAGTTCGCCCTGCGCTATCGACGATGCGAGCTGAATTCCGTTGCCCATGATACCGAATGCCAGTCCAAATCCCGCAGTGAGGACCGCCCAAAGCGCAACCACATCGGTAACGGTCCAGCCGTGAAGTACGGGGAACCTCTCGAAGAAGAGAATCCAGAAAATCACCCATGCGCCATCGTTGATGAACATCGATGCCACCTGCGAGAAGAACGCGCCGCGATATTCCAGCTGCGCACTGAAATTAAGCCGCACGTAAGCGGCAGCCAGTTTCAGAAAATCGATGAATTGTTTGATCATGACTCATCCTCCGTTGACGAAGAGGCGTCGCAGCGCCCAGGTTTGCAGCGCGTAGGCAGCAAGTCCGTAGACGAGGACGCTCGCGGCCTGCAGGCCGATGCACTCCACGAACAGCTCGAAACTCGGCGCCACGAGCATTCGTCCCGGAGCGTGCAATATCGCGGCAAACGGCAGCGCCCGAAGAACGGGCTGCACGGCGTCGGGATAGAGATCGAGCGGCACCATCAGTCCGCCCAGCAGCATCATCACGCGCGAATAGATCAGCGCGATACCTTGCGTGCTCTCCAGCCAAAAGGCGCAGAGGCCCACCAGCAAGGCGCCGAAAAAGTCGATGATGAACGCCATGGGCAGAACCAGCAGGAACATGACAACACCCGTCACCGAGAATTGAATGGGGCCTGCCAGCAGAATCGCGATGATCGAACCGACACTGAGGTTCATTGCGAATCGCACGAGTCGTTCTCCCATCGACCGTCCGAAGTGCGTGGCGGCGTATGACAGTGGCCGGACCAGCTGGACGGCCAGCGCGCCGGTTCGAACATCCTGATCGATTTCGTACCAGAGGCGTGGCATTGCAATCAGGATGGACTCGGTAGCCACCAGGTACCAGAGCATCTGGGCCTGTGTCAGTCCTGCAAGACGATCCGTTCCAGCCCCCTCGTAGACGACCGACCAGAGCCGCATGAACACGTACAACACGGTGGTCATGAAGATGATTCGCGACACGTTCGCTGCCGAATAAGCGAGTTCGGACCGCGCCGCCGTGTAACCGATCCACGTATATTTCCAGGTGTTTCTCAACCACTGTGTTCTCATGGCGCATGCTCCCTGTAGATCCGCGTGATGACACGCTCGAGCGGAGGATCTTCAACGGAGACATCTGCAACAGGTCCCGCTTCGACCAGCCTGGCGATTGCGTCGTGCACCGGTGTGACCGAGACATCGATCTCCATGACCCATTCGTAGGCCGACTGGCTACGCATTACCGAGCCAGGCACATCGACCGCTCTCGGCAAATCCTGAAACTGCGCGCGCAGAATCCGCGTGTTCACATACCGCCGGCGGACTTCCGTGACCGCTCCGTCGACGACGACGCGTCCGTGGTTGATGACGACAACACGACTCGCGACGTGTTCAATGTCGCCGGCGTCATGGCTGGTTAGAAAGACCGTGACGCCTTCTTTGACATTCCATTCGCGAACGAGGTCGCGGAGCTCCTGGCGCGCGATCGCGTCGAGGCCGATCGTCGGTTCATCAAGAAAAACGATTTGCGGTCGATGCAGCAGGCTGGCCGCTACCTCGGCCCGCATCCGCTGACCCAGGGACAACTTTCGGACCGGCGTGTCCATGAATGAACTGAGGGCGAAGCGATCCACCAGAGCATCCCGCGTCTGGTTAAACGCGCCACGTTCGAGGCCGTATATTCGGGCGATCAGTTCGAAGGTGTCTCTCGGCGGCAGGTGGTACCAGAGCTGCGAGCGTTGTCCAAAAACCGCGCCGATATGCTGCGCAAGCTTTCGCCGTTCGATCCAGGGGGTAAACCCCGCCACTTTCACGGTCCCACCCGACGGATGCAGGATGCCCGTCAGCATTTTGATCGTTGTGGACTTTCCGGCGCCATTCGGGCCGATGAACGCGACCGACTGACCGCCGGGCACGTCCAGCGTAATGCCATCTACTGCCGTCACGGTGGTGACGCGTCGGCGAAGTCCCTGCCAGCGCGTCAGGGCAAACGTCTTCCGTAGATCACGAATTTCCACTCCACAGTTCATGTTGAGCCTCCGGTCGAACGAATTTCGGCCGAGTGCCTCTTGAGGAGCGGTCAGCTTGAATCAGTTGTCTTGCTGGATTTGATTCGGGAGCGGGAAACCGCTCCCGCATTCTCAGAGTTGGCGCGTGCGCGCTACGCGTTCCATGGCGTAGGCACAACTAGGCCACAGGGCGAGGATTGAGAATGCAAAGGTTTGTCGTCCGTTCATGACCGGGAAATCTTAAGGCAGGTTACCACCGGGCGTCAAACCGGCGGCTGGACCAACACTACCGTTCCACGAACTCGACTGCTAAGGGTTCTCCGGCACTGCCGGACGTGGCTGGCTGCCGATAATAAATGATGGCAGTTGCGCCGCCTCCGGGTAATGGTCCGCATGCGATCGGCCCGGGCAGGGAGCCGCTGGCCACAGCGCTGAACTGGATCTGGGTCGGGCTCGTGGAATGAAACCGTGCCATTGTTCCGTTGACCGTCACCAGCAGCGTCGCGCCATTGTTGTTGCACTCAATCCCCGTCAACGTTCCACGGACTCTCTCGGCGCCATCGAGCGGTGCTGCGAAAGGGGTGACAGAACTTTCCCGCAGCGCGTTGCGCCACTGATTCAGCGAAGCGAGAACGGCTTCCGCATTTTTGCGCATCGCCGGGCTGAGAGAGTTCTTCATCAGG
>DASTBJ010000610.1:0-7447 GCA_035712125.1 Terriglobia bacterium | reverse complement strand
ACAGCTCTCCGAGCAAAATCGCTACCGAGCTGAACGCGCGGCGTTCGTGACGCATGACCTGAAAACTCCCCTGGCGGCGATTCACACGGCGTTTCTCTTGCTTCAGGCGCAACCGACCCCCCAGACGCTTGGCGAAATTCTGCCGCTGGTTCGGCGCAACATTGCGCGGATGGATTCGCTGATCGGCAGGTTCGTGGAGCAGGAGAAAGCGCCGGAAACGAGCCCCAACCTGGAAAGCAGGGAAGTGGATCTTTGGCCGATCGTGCAGGGGCTCGTCAACGATTTGGATAGCCTGGCTGGAGCTGCATCCACGACGATAACCAACTGCATCGACCGGGACATGATCGTGTACGCTGACGCAATGCTGGTGTCCCAGATCTTCCAGAATCTCTTGTCGAACGCCATTAAGTACACGAACGGAGGACGTATTGAAGTGGGTGCGTCTCTGTTGGAGAACGGCTGCATTCAATCCTGGGTCAGGGACAACGGAGTCGGTATTCCTGCCGATCGGCTCCCCACGGTCTTTGAAAAGTACGAGACCGATGGCGCCGGAGGTGGCACGGGACTGGGTCTCGCGATTGTCCGGCAGGCGGTGGAAGCGCACGGAGGCAAGATCACCGTTGAAAGCCAGCAGGGTCATGGAACGGTTTTTCGCTTCGTTCTGCCCGGAGTGGATTGCAAGACTCTACCCCTCACCCGTTCGCCTTTGGTGAAGGTCTCTTCCGATGGCGAGCAAGCAGCGCGCTGAACATTTGTCCCTGCCGAGACTGCACTAACGCATCTCTCAGAATGCAGAATCTTGCGAAGTCATTGTGGGTACGCACGAAAAAAGGGGCGGAGGAAAATCTCCGCCCCTTTTTCTTAAACCGCGAATACTACAGCGGGAACCGCCCTGTCGCGTGGCCGATCGTCTCGATCTCTGCCCCTGCCATGTCGGCAAAGGTCAGTAGAAGGTTTGCGGTCGGCTCCTTATTGTCCACGGCAATATGACGGTTGCCTTTCAGCTTGCCATGCGCGCCACCGAGTACTGCCACCGGCGGATTGTTGCGGTCGTGGGCGTTCCCGTTGCCCATGCCGCTTCCGAAGTAGATGAGTGAGTGATCCAGCAGGGTGCCTTCGCCATCCGACGTTGCCTGCAACTTTCCGATGAACTCGGCGAGCTTCGCCACCTGGTATGTCGTCAGCTTTGCATAGCGTTCGATGTTCTCCGGCTTGTCTCCGTGATGCGTCACCGGATGGTGAGGTTCCGGGATTCCGATGTGGGCATAACTGCGGCTGCTGCCTTCATGACCGACCATGAACGTGAACACACGAGAGATGTCACCCTGGAATGCCAGGCGCATCAGGTCGTACGTGATGGTCATGTGTTCATCGAAGGTCTCGGGGATTCCGAGCGGTGCGGCTGCACCTTCAGGAATGGCGCCGGCGCGGGCTTCCATGCGATCGAGTTGCTGTTCGACATCGCGGATATTGGTGAGGTATTCATCGAGGATCCGGTTGTCGTCAGCGCCCAGCTTCTGCTGCATTTTCGCCGTTTCCTGGACGATCGAATCCAGCATGCTTTGCTTCTGCTGAAGGTTGTTGAGCCGTTTTTTCGCCGAGCCTGCTTCACCAAACATGCGCTCGAAAGTGACGCGCGGATTGATGCCCATCGGCAGCGGGCTCGTGTCGTCGCGCCACGAAACCGTATTAAAGAAGACGCACGGGAACCCATCGCATGCACCGGCGGACGTCCCCATGTCTTCGGTTCCGACCTGCAGGGAACGAAGCGGGGTATCTTCGGCGACTTTGTCTGCGATGAACTGGTCGATCGTCTTCTTGGATCGAATTGTGGTGTAGTCCGCCTGCTTGGCCACCGGGCCGATACCGTTGAGCCATGCCGCGCTTGCGCCCATGTGCACGCCGCCATTCTCTGGGTTGCCGTCCGGCGCCTTCATCTTGCTGAGGGTCACCAGGTACTTTTTATACGGTTCGAGCGGCGCCATGATGGGCTTGAATTCGAAGTCGCTGCCGGTCTTATCCGGATGCCACAACTGCGGGTAAATACCGTTCGGTACATAGACCGCACCGAATCGGAACGGCCGGGCTTTGGACTGGGCCGATAAAGCGGGAACCATGGCGTCGAGAAATGGCAGTGCCACCATCGTTCCAAGGGTGCCACGCAGGAACGAACGGCGAGGCAGGTGCTTCTTCGTAATGATCATGGGCTACTCCTTCGTTGCAGTTTGAGCGACTTTTGCAGCGCTAGTATTACTCAATTTGGTGCGCATCTGGAATGCAGGGCTTTGAACTATTCCCAAAATAATCGACTGCATGGCGTAATTGTTCTTCGCCGCGCCCCTGAGGACGTTGCGTACGACAGGCATATCGACGGGCTCAAGCCCGCGACCCAGTGCGTAGGTCAATAACTTTTCGGTAACGGTACCAGCAAACACATCGGGCCTGGCCAGCAGCGCCTTCCGCAGGGCAACCGGACCATCAACAGCCGTGCCGTCCAGAAGAACACCGGCGGAATCGATTTTCAAACCTTCCTTGGTGGAACTCTCCCACTGTCCAACGGCGTTGAAGTTCTCCAGCGCAAATCCGATGGGATCAATGTTGCGATGACACGCCGCGCACACCGGATTCGAACGATGCAGTTCCAGTTGTTCGCGAACTGTGGACGGTCTGTCTTTCGGCGCGCTGTCTTCCAGGGGCGGCACGTTTGCCGGAGGTGGAAGAGGCGGCACGTTCAGCAGATTGGAAATGACGTATTTCCCGCGGATGATCGGCGACGTGCGATTGGCTGCCGAAGTCAGCGACAGGAAGCTGCCGTGGCCCAGCAGGCCTCGACGATTCGGATCCGTCATCACGACGCGACGGAAGCGTGAGCCATAGACGCCTTTGATGCCGTAGTGGCGGGCGAGCCGCTCGTTCACAAATGTATAGTCGGCGTCCAGCAGATCCAGCACACCTCGGTTTTCACGAACGATGCTGGTGAAGAACAACTCGGTTTCCCGGCGGAACGCCTGTCTTACGTTGTCGTCAAAGTCCGGAAACATTAAAAGATCGGGGGTTACCTTATCCAGATTGCGCAGTTGAAGCCATTGTCCCACGAATTCGGTCATCAGTGAATCGGCGCGCTCGTCGGCAATCATGCGCTTGACCTGTGCTTCGAGAACCCGAGCATCGCGCAGGCGGCCGGCAACGGCAAGATTCAGCAGTTCATCATCCGGGATGCTGCTCCACAGGAAGAAGGACAGGCGCGAGGCCAGTTCCAGATCGCTGATTCTGTGAGCGGCTCCGACCGGAAGGCTGGCCGGGTCCATCTCCGCACGAAACACAAACGAAGGGCTGGCCAGGATGCGCGCGAGACCCGCGCGAATACCGGCGTTGAAGTCGCCGCCTCGCTTGCGCGCGTCGTTGTAGAACGACAGGGGCGCTTCCAGATCGCTTTCAACGACAGGCCGACGGAAAGCCCGTCGAGCCACATTGGACAGAATTTCGGAAGCGCATGCGGCTTCTCTTGCGGCAGTTGTCGGCTTGCAGGTAAACAGACGCTTGCGGCTTTCGGTTTCCGCAACGCCCGTGACGTTGTATGGGCCTTCGACATTGCCAGTGCGAAGTCTCGGGATTCCCGAAGGGTTATGGGCTTCCTGACTGTCGCGGAGGACCGGCTGCCAGACGTTCTGCTCCTGCGTGGGCCGTTCAATGAACGTAAAGCCAACCTCGTGCGAGCCCGCGGAAACCTTGATGCGCGGAGAGGTCATGCGTTTGTCGACTTCTTCGCGCGAGATGACGATGTTCTTGCCACTGGACTCGTGGTCTTCCTTCCCGCCAACGGGCGCGGCAAAAACCTGTTCTCCATCAATAGTCACGATGAACTGATACGGCGTGTCATGGCCTTCGACACCGACGTAGCCTTCGGCAACCGTGCGCAGCAGCCTTCCGTAGAACACGTATTCGCCGTCCGCAGGGAAGTCGTAGTGAACCACAGTGCCGCCGCGTGTGCCGAGAGGCAGTCCATCCACGTGCTGGCCCTGCGACACGACAGTGCCGATGGAAAAGGTTTTTGTGCCCGGCTCGGCCTCGGAATCGCCGACGGCCAGTTCACTGATCCGCAGCGCGGCTGTGAGATACCGCTCGAGCAGGAGCGGAGAAGTTTTCAGCGCCGTGGCGATATTATCGAACCCGAAGTCACCGCCATCGCTTGGCAGAAGCTCCGTAACGTCAATTTTTACGCCCAGAAGGTCGCGCACCGCATTGGAGTATTCCGTACGGTTCAGGCGGTGCAGGACGTAACGTCCGGGATTGTTGCGCTTCGCAGCAGCGGCGTCGAGGCTCGTGATTAATGCCGAACGGAATCGGTTCAACTCCGCAGCTCCGGGAGTCGGAGACGGCTGTGGCGGCATGGCACCGACACCAATCTTACGTACAACCTTTTCCCAGACTTCCGGATTCGCGCCGGGATCTTTCAGGTCCACGGTGTCGAGGGCAAGGGGCGCACCGGCCGGAATTTTCGATTTCTGGTTGTGGCAGTTGACGCAGTACTTGTTCAGCATCTCCTGGTAAGCCGCGGGCGTATTGGCGGCAGTGGCCGCCGGAGTTGTAGCCGCCCGCGTTGCCGGAGTTTGCTGAGGGGCCTGGCCTCCCGCAGACATCGCTACGGATGCCAGCGTCAGGACGGAGGCGGCGAGGAGGAACTTCTTCATTGCTGATCCCCCTCCTCGGCAGCGGGCACCGGTGGTACTTCTGCTGCGGGTGTTGCAGGTGTTGCGGATGGCGGAGCCGGTGGCAGGCCCATCAATTCGCGGAGCAGTTTGGCAACATCTTGCTGAGTCGCGCCACCACCTCGGCCGCCTCGGCCACGACCTCCCGGAGCCGGCGGCGCACCGCCACCGCGAGCGCCTCGTGCGGCGGCTCCACCGGCGGGCTGCTTGCCTTCCGCGACATCCAGGGCTGTTAGTCCGGCGCCGTTGGTTTGATTGAAGTCGACCTTCGCGGCCGCGAGGGCCTTGATCATTTCAAGATTGTTGGCCTGTGCCGCCATATGCAGCAATGTATTGCCATCGGGAGTTTTCGCATTCGGATTGGCGCCGCCCTTCAGTAATGTCGCGAACGCGTCTTCAGGTTTGCGGCTTCCCGGCTCGCGATAGGGAACCGTGCCCGAACGAATATATCCGGGGCCTCCTGTCATTTGCGGCCCGCGACCGCCGGTCATCGTCACCATGGTTGCGGTACGGCCGGCGTTGGGATTCCCTCTGGCGCCTCTTCCGCCGGGGGCTGCCGGTGCAGCGCTCTCTGTAGCTGCGGCTGCCGCGGGTACGACGGGAACTTTGTCCAGATCAATCTTGTGCGCGATGAAAACCTTCAGCGCTTCCACATCGGACTGAACGGCCGAGCGAAAGAATGGTGAATTATCGAATCGGTCGCTGTTGGGCATCGACGTGGAGTGGAACTGTCCGCTGAAATTCTTGTAAGGATCTGCGCCGCGGTCCAGCAGAATGCCGATGAGATCCAGGGCTGTCAGCTTGTTTGGATGGTTCGGCCGTAATCGGGATCCGTCAAATGCGAACTGATCCGTCGACGAATCCCGCATTTCAACAGCCGTGTACAACGATCCGTCATTCGGATCCGCACCGAGATCCAGCAACGTTTTCGCGATGTCGAAGCGATCGTTGTAGATGGCTACCATTGTCGCGGTTGCGCCGTCGCCATTCGTGAGCTTCGTGTCGGCCCCGCCCTGAACCAGTTTCCGCACGGTTTCTTCGTGCCCGTTGCGCGCGGCCCACATCAGTGCGGTAAACCCTCCGGTGGGGTGGTCGGCGTTCTTTCGTTCAGTGAGCGGGTTGATGTGCGCCTTCAAATTCGGATTCGCTCCGGCCTTGATGAGGGCATCAACGACGTCGGCATGACCCTCTGCAGAAGCCCACATCAGCGCGGTCTGTTTCTGGAACGAGTCCGTCGCGTTGACATCAACGCCACGGTCGAGCAGCAAACGTACAGCCACGACGTTGCCTGACCGGGAAGCGGCCATGAGTGGGGTTTCCCCTTCCGTGTGTGCGAGCTTCGGATCGGCGCCGGCTTTGAGGAGCAGTTCCATCATCTCCGCATCGCCGGTACGGCTTGCATCCAACAGCGGCGTGACGCCGTAGTTGTTTGCAATATCGACCTTCGCGCCGGCGGATAAGAGCACGCGAACCATTTCGATGTCCGAGCTATGTACCGCCCAAAGCAGGGCTGTGGATCCGTCGCCCGAGCGGACATTGACGTCCGCGCGGGTCGCGACAAGCTTTTTTACTGCCGCAACGTCACCGGATTTGACGGCCTTTGTAACGGCGCTATCCCCGGCAGCGCGAACGATGGAAACCAGCAAAAGAGCTACTGCTAGAAGTACCCCGAGCAACCGCACAACACGAGCCATCCCGACCACCTTTCGAAAAGGACGCCTTTCAGCCTGCAGACAAAGCCGCAAACTCCCGCAACTCGTTCTGTCACATGGTGCTAATGATAGTTCGGGGGAGGTAAAGTCGGCTACAAGAAAGTTACCTTCTTGATAAGTTTCGGAAGCCGCTGAGAAATTGGGTCTTTTCCCCCGCCACGGGCGGGGCGAAGAACGGGGCTACCCCGGGTGAATGCGGTACCGGAACGCGTGGTAATCTCCTTGATCCGGAAGGTCCAGCGGCCGCGACGATTCGTTGCCGGGCAAAGTCAAGGTTTTATGCACCTTATTGAAGCCACCCTGTTGTTGCTGCTCTTTGCGACCATCACTGTGCCGTGGGCAAGGCGGACGGGGATCCCCACCGAGATCCTGCTCGTGATCGGAAGCCTCATCATGAGCCTGGTTCCCGGCGTGCCCACGGTGATCTTGGATCCAACAGTCGTTTTCACGCTTTTCCTGCCCCCAATTCTTTTTGCCGCGGCGTATTTCACGTCCTGGCGTGACTTCAAAGCAAACCGACGCCCCATCTTTCTGCTGGCATTCGGTCTTGTGCTTTTCACGACCGTAGCCGTTGCGGCGGCTTTGCGCGCGTTGGACATCGGAATTTCGTGGCCGGTCGCATTTCTGCTCGGAGCGATCGTTTCACCACCCGACGCCTCCGCCGCAACTGCGATCATCGGGAAACTTGGCGTCCCGCGCCGGCTGGTCACTGTTATCGAAGGGGAGAGCCTGGTGAATGATGCGACGGCGCTGGTCGCATACCGATTCGCGCTCGCGGCGATCATCCTCGGGTCGTTTTCGTTTACGGACGCGGTGCTGCGATTTTTGTTGGTGGCCGGTGGTGGGGCGATCGTGGGTTTTATCGTGGCAAGAGTCGGCATTTTCGTGATGGAACGGTTGAACAACACGTCAGCTGAAACTACGCTGACCCTCATTACGGCATTCGTCGCGTACATCATCGCCGAGCACGTCGGTTTCTCTGGCGTGATCTCGACCGTTGTGGGGGGACTTTATTACGGGCGGAGA
>DASTBJ010000609.1:0-19429 GCA_035712125.1 Terriglobia bacterium | reverse complement strand
ATCTGGGTCTGCGGTCCTTGACACCGTCGCGTGATCGCTCTGCTCGTTTGTTCACATGAGAGCCGGATGCGGGAAATCTGCACGTCCGGTTCGACGAGGGGCCCGCGACTTGCTCGCGGGCCTACTCTACAGGTTTCCGTTTGTCCGATTTCAAATTTCTCCAGTGAAAAAGGAAACATCAGACCTGACCTCGATTCCTGCAGCCCTGTTCCGTTACTTCAGTTCGCTGGAATTACCTTCAAATCCAGATTCTGATCTGACGCTTCGGCGACCTGGATGAGCTTTCCTTGCTGCTCAGACTTCTTGAGCGCCTCCGGATCAAACTGCATTCCTGGTTCGAAGGCTTCCCAGCAGAAGATGCGGTACTGGCCCGGCGTTACGTTTGTAAAGTTAAACCGGCCCGTCTGGTCAGTCGTTGCGGTTCTGTAGAGATCCGTGCGAGTGCGCTGTTCAGGGACAAGGACTGCCTGGACTCCGGGTGCAATCTGCGATCTGGCATCAGTCACGACACCGCTGACACGCGCGGATCCGGGGCGCACGATCACATCGACGCTTCCGGAGGCAGAGCCGGAAAACCTGAACGGATTGTTCAGAATGTCCGAGCCCCCGTATTGAATGCTCTTGACGTAAAAGCCCGGTGGCAGCGCGGCGACTTGTGCGGTGAATTCGCCTTCACGCATTCCCACTATCCGGAAGGTCCCATCGGCGCCAATAACTGCCGGCGCCGGCTGCTGTCCCGCGCTTACGACAGGAATACCATCTTGCGCTGCTCGAAGGTTTACCCGAATCCGATCAATCCCGGTCAATGTCGACAGAGCCTGCCCTTCAACAGCAATTTTGCCCGTGAGAGTTGTGGCTGTGTTCAGAGTGATGGCAACGTTCTCTACATCACGATCAGTGACCGTGATAGGAGCTCGCCCGGATGGTTGCATGGCCTGCGCGGCCAGCCTTTCCTCGATTTGTTGGGGCGAAGTAACCGGGGTTGGCATTGCCTCCTGAATCTGTGCCTGAACGACATACTGTCCCGGAATGACATTCAGGAGTTCGAACCTGCCAGTAGCAGGATCGTAATTTCGACCGCTGCTGAAACTGCCAGCTCCACCCATCGGTGTGCGATACCCGAGCATGACCTGCACATTGCCCGCGGGTGGTTGTCCGGTTCGCGAATCCAACAACGTTCCGCGCACGCGATACGTCTGCTGCCGTCGGGCTGTCATGTCGAACGATACTTCCTGCCCCGATTTCACTTCGATCATCACGGCCTGACTTGCGTCCGCAACCCCCGGAAAGTAACTAAACGCGTATGCCGTCCCGCCGGCCAGTTGACCACCGATGACACCAACACCTGCAGGCGCGACCATTCTTATAGGCCCCGGCGGATTTCCAATATTCAAGTAGTAACGTCCAGGAGGCACGCCGAAGAGGCGATACTGACCGCGATCATCTGCAGCGGTAGTCCCGACGGCCTGATAGGTTCTGCCAGTGACATTGTACGTTTGGCGAAGCAGTTGAACGGGAATGCCCAAGGCAGGCTGTCCATTTTCGTCGAGGATCCGGCCACTGACGGTTCCTGCAGGCGTCAAGCGAAGGGCGATCTCTTTCATGTTCTGGTTTGCCGCCAGAACAATTGGCGTTCCCTGACCATTCTGGGAGCGTTGCCCGTACTCCTGGCGAACGAATCCATTCGCCACAGCCATGACGCGATAGGTACCGGCAGCCAGGTTCTTGAATGCGAACTTTCCTTCGGCATCGGTATTGCTCGGAGGAATCTGCGGAGGTGGGGTCTGCGCGATGGGCTGAGCTGTTTGCTGCGCCAGAATGATTGCAGGATCTGCCCCAGCCAGCATCGCCGCCGTCAGCGGGTTCAACACTGTCAGCGTGACCTGCGCCCCGACGACAGGCGCACCGGTGTCCAGGCGCGTGACGACGCCCTCGATGGATGCACTGGGGGATGCGGGTGTCTGCTGGGAGACCGCTGAAGACGCGAAGAGCAACGATAAAGGAACAATAGCCGCGTACCGCATTTCAGACCTCCTGGGATTTGCGTCCCAGAGGTTAACAAGACTGCACCGAATCTCCAAACTTCGCCGACCGCATCTATCGTATCGCCACCGGCGACACGGTCGAGCCAGTCCCGCCCTGGATCTTCAACGGCTGAACGACGAAGGCAAACTCATAAACGCGGCTCGCCGCGAGATCTTCCAGCCGCATGTTCTCGACGAGATGGACGCCGTGAATCGGCAGCATGATCTGGTGCACAGGTTGATTTGCCTGAGGGTCGGGATTTGGCGCAACTTCGACGGACCAGTTGTCAGACCCGACCAGCATGGGATTCTGCTGGACCAGCCATTCCGCAGCCGCGATGCCGATACCCGGATTCGTGCGGACGTACCGCGCATTGTCCTTGTTCCAAAGGCGGCTCCAACCGGTATAAATAAGGATGGCATCGCCCGCCTGGAGCTTCACGCTTTGTCGGGCCATCGCATCCTGAAGGTCCTTTATCGTGATTTCATAGTTGTCTGGAAGCGTCTCGACGGACTTCAGCGCTGCGATGTCCAGCAGTACTCCTCGCGTCATCAACATGCCCACCTTTTCAATTCCCAGCCTGGTGAAACCCGTTCGTGTGGCGAGCTCGTCATTCTTGAAGCAGTTGTACAGGCTGTCGCCGACTGTCTGGTGATTGAAGGCGTCGAGTTGCGTTCCTACCTGTCCGAGTTCCGTCGACACCAGTTCCTCATTACTGCCGCGCCGGTTCGGTTGCGGGTTCATGAACGTGCGCTTCAACGTGATGTCAAAACGCCGCGTCCCGAAGAACGGCATGGTGGGCGATAACACGTGCGCGAGTTCGAACACCTCACCGGTCCGTATCAACTGCGCCGCGCGGAGAACAGATTCCGGTTTCATGTGATTGGCGGATCCGCGCTCGTCACCTGCGCCCCACTTTGAAGGGCAGCGCACACTTTCCGCGGGCGGTTGCCATCCCTGTGCATTTGCAGTGACGGCGGCGGCGAGGACGACGGTGGCGGTGATGCACATCGTGAATTGGGTTTTCATGCAGTTCTCCTTTTTGGGCGTACCGTACGTGTGCGGTCATAATACCCTGCCATGACTCCAAACCTTTCACGCCGCGACTTCATCACCGCAGCGCTGCTGGCTGCGACATCGACGCGCATGCAGGGAACTGCGGGTTTCGCGCAGCAAAGCGCAGCCGGTGGCGATGAGCCATGGACGCTCGTCAACGGCCGGATTCACACCCTGGACGACGCCAATCGCGTCGTGGATTCCGTTGTCATTCGCAATGGCCGATTCGCGTCGCTCGGTCCAGGCGCCGCAACCGCCGGACGCATCGTCGATCTTAACGGTCGCACCGTCATTCCGGGTTTGATCGATAACCATACTCACTTTGTCCGTATTGGCAACCTTCCCGGCTATGACGCTCGAGCGCTGGAGGCGGCTTTTACGGTCTCGTCCGCGCAGAAGGTAATCGCTCAACGCGCTGCCGGCGCGGCCGAGAACGGATTCATCACAGCGCTGGCCGGTCTTGCCCGCCGTCAGTTCGCGGAACGGCGTTTTCCGACAATGGCGGAGTTGGATGATGCCGCTCCCCGGCATCCGGTCGTGATCTCGGAACTGATGGTGGGGCAGACCAACACACTCGGACGCGATGCTTTGAGGGGGTTGGGTGTGGCCGTCGGTGATCAGGGCGTCGTGCAAAATCAGAACCTGGTGTTCGATGCGCTGGCCAAATCGGTCACGCACGTAGACCGAAAACGACAATTGCTGGATACCGCCCGTTACTCTCTGTCGATCGGACTCACTACCGTCATGGACATGCACGGGTCCACACCGGGTGCAGGATTTCTCGACCGCGTCACAGGTCATGACGCGCTTCTCGATCTCGTGCGCGAGGGATCGCTCGATGTCCGCACACGCCTGTTCTTTGCCGAGCAAAACGATGTCAATCAGCTCCAGGCCATCCTCGATACGCGCTGGCGCGAATTCGGATCGGACATGTGCAGGGTGGCCGGAATCGGCGAGTGGGCGCCGCGGGGCGCCTCCTATCAGGAATCACTGAAACGTATGGCTGCCAGAGAGTGGATCTACCATCAGCATCTGATCTCTGCGGACGAGATTCAGACGCACCTCGACAACTTCGAGCGGTTTGAAATGCAGAATCGCGGAACGTCGCTGGCCGAACTGCACTGGAATCTCGGCCACGTCGGCGACATCACGCCGGGGCAGGTCGAGCGCGCGAACAAGCTGGGAGTCGGACTTGCTCCGCATCCGTGGCGCTACCTCACGGCAAACAATGGCGGGCCGGCGTTCCGGACAATCGTCAGCAATGCAAAAGTTCCCGTGGGCGCCGGACTGGATGGCGCGCGTGTCGCGCCCCTGAATCCCTGGGCTGGCATTTATTTCATGGTCACGGGCAGAAACAGTGGAGGTGCACTGGTTAACGATGGCGAACGGATTTCACGTCAGGACGCTCTTCGGCTTTATGCGGGTCCGCAGCAGGGATGGTTTACAAGAGAAGAAAAAGTGCTGGGCGGGATCGGAGTGGGTCGCTTCGCCGACCTGGCCGTGCTCTCGAAAAACGTGTTCGACGAACGCGAAGTGCCTGATGAAGAAATTCGTACGATGAACTCGATCCTCACGGTCGTTGGCGGCCGCATTGTCTACAACTCCGGTGAGTTGGGCCTCGCATAAGACGCTAACGATTTAGACGGATGTTTTTCTCAGGTATAGTTCCCGCTCCTCACGGACCACTATGGTCATGAAGTGCAGCTTGGCGATTACCGGTGCGGATAAAGAAAATGGATAAAAATCCGGCGAGCCCATAGCTCTCGACATCTCGTTCATCACTGCACACAGTGCGACCCAGGCATTGACGAAACCCAGGAACAGATTCCCATGGATTTCTTCGGGCCGGTATAATGCGTCCCTGGAAAAGGGTTCGATCCCCAGATTCCACGCCGCAGGACGCAAACCGAAGCTCCAGGCCGTTTCCAGCGTATCCGTCATATGCAGCAGGTGCGCCCACGTCTCCGCCCAATCCTCCCAGGGATGACAGCTGGCATAGGAACTGACGAAATGCTGCTGCCAGTCCGCGGGCGGTCCGTCGGTATAGTTTCGTTCTAATGACTTTCCGTAATCGACCCTTTCATCGCCAAACAGGCGACGAAATTCATCGATCCAGGAAGTGTCCTGAATCAACCGATTCCAATAGTAATGACCGACCTCGTGACGAAAGTGCCCCAGCAGCGTTCTGTAGGGTTCATTCAGTCTTTCGCGGGTACGTTCGCGAACCGCAGGGTCTGCCTCTTCGATGTTCATGGTTATCAAGCCATTGTTGTGGCCTGTCAGCACACGTGGCCCCTTCCTGGGACTTCGCAGGAAGTCGAACGCTAATCCTTTTTCCGGATTTTCCTCTTTTGAAGCGACAGGTATTTCCAGAGAGAGCAGTGTCGAAATCAATCGCCGCTTCGCAAATTCGAACCGGCCCCAGAGAAGGCCGTCCTCGGGCTCAGACGGATCCGGCAGGTTCCGGTTCAGGCGACAGGCGATACAAAGCCCTCCCTTAGCGCCGACTCCGTCGTCCGACAGAAGCCAGTTGCAGGCCGCCGGCGTGTCGCGATTCGCGCAGCGGCGATACGCCGGACTTTCGCCATTCTGTTTCTCCTGAATTCGCCATTCGTCCGACCCGGGAACCGGAACGATGGACATCAGCCGGGCCTGGTTGGGCTCATATCCTAAAACCGCATTGCATTTGGAACAGTTGCTGTTGTGAAAAAATACGGGATTACCGCAGGCGCATTTATACGCGCGGCCTCCCGTGGTTGCTTTCGAGGGGTCCTCTAAGAATCGCCCAAAAAATTTCATCTATGCTTCCCAAACTCCTATCGAGGTTGAATCCGATACGGTTCCATCCGGAGTTGCTGGACCACAGACCGAATCACCCTTTGCCCACGGACACTGTTACCTGCCGGATCCAGGGGGGGAGAGACTACGGCAATGCCAAACAGCCCCGGACAAACGGCCAGCAACGCACCGCCGACACCGCTTTTCGCGGGCATCCCGGTATTGAAAAGCCAGACCCCCGAATCGTCGTACAGTCCTGCAGTGGCCATCACAGCCAGCGCGTGCATCACGGTTTCTGAACTGACGACCCTCTTTTTCGTCACCGGATTCACTCCGCCATTGGCCAGGGTCGCCGCCATGATGCCAAGATTCTTTGCGTGAACATTGATTGCGCATTGGCGCGTATAGAGATCGGTTGTTTGCTTCGGATCAAAGTACATTCTTCCGTAGGCAAATAGCAGCTGGGCAATCGCCAGGTTGCGTGCATTGTTTTCCGCTTCACTCTTGTAAACCGTCCAGTTGACGTCCAGCGCCGCACCGGCAAAATCCGAATGAGTTTGCAGGATATTCCGCCACTTTGTATCGGAATCCGCACCCGGGACGAGGCTGGTCGCGGCAAGCGCGCCGGGATTGACCAGGGGGTTGATTTCTTTCCCCTTCTGCATTTCCACGGCAATGATCGAATTGAAGCGCATTCCCGTAGCGTCCACGCCGATCTTGCTTTCAACAGCTTCCGGTCCCACGTCTTCCAGAACCCTGGCCATGGTGAACACCTTGGAAACGCTCTGGATGGAAACTCTCGAATCGAAGTCTCCCAGGGTATGAATGCCGCCCTCGGCCGTTACCAGTGCAATCCCGAAGATATCGGGATCCACAGCAGCAAGCTCAGGAATATAGTCGGCGTTTTTGCCTTCCTTGAGGTCTTTAAACGTCTCATAGGCCTCGCGGAGTGCAGTATCGATTTCAGACGGGGATGGTGTGGGTGGTTTTTGAGCGGGTTGTTGTTGCATGCGAGCAATCCTGGAACGGTCAGCAGAAGGGACTCTACAGAAGTGTGAATTAGCGGTCAATCCGCAGTACTCGATCCAGAGGAAACTCCTTCCTGCGAACGGCGTGTAACAAAAACGCCTAACTCCTTAATTGCCTAGTAAGCGCTGAATCTGCAACACTCGGCAATTACCTGCAAGGCCCGAACCAAATGAGCGGTCTTCGCTGAAATTCCCGCGTCTCCGGAAAGAAGGGAATGCCCGGTTGACTTTCAGCCAGGTAACAACTTTGGAAGGAGTCATTATGAAGAAAATCGCGATGTTCGTCCTTCTCGTATCGCTTTTCGTTGGTGCAACACCCGTACGCGCCGACGAGCTTACGGATTGGACGAAAAACCTATACGAGTCCGCATTGCTGGCGGGCACATCCCCACTGGTCGTCAGCCGTTCGGCTGCGATCATGCAGTCCGCAGTCTTTGATGCCGTCAACGGAATCGAGCGGCGATACGAGTCGATTCACGTCGCGCCGAACGCGCCGCGTGGAGCTTCCCGCCGTGCGGCGGCGGCACAGGCCGCCTATGCCATATTGGTCCGGCTCTATCCGACACAGGCAACGGCTTTGGCGGCGAAACTTGAGGCATCCCTCGATGGAATCTCGAGTGATAAGGCGGCTGAGAACAGTCAATCCATCGCTCGCGGCATTGAATGGGGGCAAACCGTTGCCGACGCAATATGGGTGTGGCGCAGCACCGACGGATTCAGCTCCACTCCGCCCCCGTTTAACGGCGGCATGAACCCCGGGCAGTGGAGACCGACTCCTCCCGGCTTCCTGTCAGGAGCGGGCGTGCAGTTTGCCACAATGACAACGTGGGTGATCAACTCGCCCTCACAATTTCGCGCTCCGGGCCCAACCCCACTCACAAGCGCAGAGTACGTGGCGGACTTTAATGAAACGAAGCTGATGGGAAGAATCGACAGTGCAGCCCGTTCGGCGACGGAAACGCTCTACAGCAGGTTCTGGAATGCCAGTTCCGCGAACTACCTCTGGAACCAGGTTGCCGTGAATCTGGCAGAGGAGCGTCACCTGACGTTTTCGGAAAAATCCCGCCTCCTCGCCGTGCTTAACCTCGCGATGGCCGATGCAGCAATAGGTTGTTGGGATACGAAATACACTTACCCGTTCTGGCGACCCGTTACAGCAATTCCGTTGGCCGGAACAGACGGAAACGGTCTCACGGCGCCGGACCCGGGCTGGCTTCCACTGCTAACGACACCGAACCATCCCGAATATACGTCGGGACATTCATGCCTGAGTGGAGCAGCAGGAAGGGTGCTGTCGCTTCAGTTTGGAGAAAACAGCTCATTCAGTCTTGTGTCGGATTCTCCCTCGATGGCTGGTGTTGTCCGGTCCTTTTCGAACTTTACGACGGCTCTTGAGGAAGTGAAGAATGCGCGTATCTTTGGAGGTATTCACTTTCGGACGGCGTGTAACCATGGACAGCAGTTGGGTATCTCCGTTGCGGATTACGTTCTCAGCAACGCGTTGGCACCGCTCAACGGCGGGCATGTCGGCCAGTTGAAGGACTGATCGGGTCTTGGGGGGACCACGTTAAGGATGTTCATAGCCTGGGACGTATCCCCCGGGGCGCGTTAACCCGTTGTCATGCCGCCATCGGCGAGAAACACGGACCCGGTGCAGTACGAGGCTTCGTCGCTCGCGAGAAACGCAACGAAGGCCGCGATTTCTTCGTTGGTTCCATAACGTTTCATGGGAATCGATGCCTGAATGCCCTCACGCACCGCCGCGGTATTCTGCGGCGACAACTGTGAGATTACCGATTCGAACATCCTGTTATCGATCGCACCGGGCGCAATGGCATTGACGCGAATACCAAGGGGCGCCAACTCGAGGGCTGTGGCTTTTACAAGTCCGCAAACCGCATGCTTACTTGCGATGTAAGGCGCCGAATTTGCAAAGCCGACCACTCCTGCGACCGAGGCCGTCGCAATGATGGACCCTCTCCGTCGCCTTTTCATCGGTTCGACGCAGTGTTTGATCGCGAGCCATACGCCCGTCACGTTCGTATGCAGGACGTGTTCGAATTCAGCCAGGGTGTAGGTCTCGATCGGCTTGAGACATCCTTCCGTGCCTGCATTCGCGAAGAGAATGTCGATGCCGTCGAAGCTCTTCATGGTGGCTTCGACAGCCGCGGCTGTGGCCGCCTCGTCCGTAGCGTCGGCAACGCACTGCGCGAGGTTTTTACCGGCGCCGAGGCGTTTCATGGTCGCCTCCAATTTTTCTGCAGAACGCGCGACCAACATGACGTTGGCTCCTTCCCGCAGAAACAGTTTCGCAGTAGCTTCTCCGATCCCGCCGGTTGCGCCCGTTATAATAGCCGTCTTACCTTCAAGTTTCCCCACCGGTGTGCCCTCCGTTGATGCAATGATCTGAGCCGGAAGTATCGTACCACTTCATATAGTCGTCAGCGCCGTTACGGGTGCGCGTTTTCCACGTTGAAATTCTTGGAGTCGATATCGCTAGTCGTCATAGACTCTTAAGCGTTCATAGCGCATCACGGCTGGAAGGACTCGCCTCAAGCCGTCTTATTCCCCGGTTCGCAGCGTTTGCTAACGGAGGTTAGCTACCATGGCGCAATACAGTCAACGCAGTCCCAAAGCGAGTCGTTCTCTGCTAAACAACCGCTCGGCAACCACGCTAATCACGGCAGCCTTGCTCATCACCTGTGTCGTGGGATTGGCGACTGCTCAGGACAGTGGCAGCTCTACGCCTTCAATGATTGTCGTCAAGGCCGGCACCAGGTTGATGCTGGATCTTGATACACCGATGAACACGGCATCGACTCGAATCGATGACATCGTTTGGTTCACGTTACGGGATGCCGTGAAGGTCGAGGGACGCGTGGCAATGCCGCGCGGCACGCCTATACGAGGTTCCGTTATTGTGGTCAAACCTGCCATCGTCAACGGAAAGAATCAGCGAACTGAACTGCAGATTCGGCTGGAAGAGATTCCCCTTGATTCGGGCGGAGGCTATGGCATTGCGGCCGATCCTCTAAAAGTACAGGGAGAAAAGCCTTCCAGTGGCGTGAACGCACAAGCCGCGATTGGGTCAGCTATGCAAGGCGCGTTATTAGGCGGCGCGATCTCCCGAAGTGGGAGGGGCGCCGGAATTGGGGCTGCAGCCGCCGTCTTGGCAACCGTCATCGCCGGGAAGATCCAGTCCAGTGGCGGTCCCACTTCGGATGTCGACTTACCGAGCGGTTCCATTTTCGAGGCAAAACTGGAACGAAACCTGAACATTCCTGATAATGCGGCTCTCGCGAAAGCCGTTCCCAAAGCCCCACCTGCGAAGACACCTGATGCGCCCATAGTGACTATTGCTGACTCATTTCCTGCCACATCAGCGTCCGCGCCGCCTGCCGAAATTGTCGGTGCGACAGCACCCGCTGAGCCCGGAGTCCCGGCATTCGACTCACTTTCTTCAGATGAAAATGCATCAACGGACGCGACCAACAGTTCATCCGTTGCGGTGCTTGATGAGGAAAAGCGAACGGGAGAGGCCGCCGGTGCAGCCGCATCCGTGACGACGATCAAGCCGACTGTTCTCTCGGTTGATGTCAATCTCATCCAGGTGGATGCCCTTGTTCGGGACCGCGCCGGAAAACCGATGGGTAGTCTGCGACAGGAAGACTTCCGCGTATTCGAAGACGGTGTCGAGAAAGAAATCCAATTCTTCTCTCGCGACCAGCAGCCACTGGCGGTGGCACTGGTTATCGATCGCAGCGGCAGCGTTGCGCCGCTCATGAACGAGGTCCAGAGTGCAGCCTATCAGGCGCTGAAGCTGCTAAAGACCGGCGACCAGGTCTGTCTGTTCTCGTTTGCAGGCAGCGTCGAGCTCCTCGAAGAACTCACTGCCGATCGGCAACGCGTCGCAAACCGCATCGGGCGTATTAAAGCGGGTGGCGGTACCGCTATTGTGGACGGGATTTCCGAAGCGCTTCGATACCTGGAGACAACCGCGCCCGATAGCCGGCGGGTAATCATCCTTATCTCCGACAACATCGAGGGTCGGTCACGGACTTCCGCCGAACAGGCCATCGCATTCGCGCTCGAAACAGAGGCTTCGGTATACAGCGTGAAGGTAGGTAATTCGGTTGGAGGATCAATTCTAGGCATCCCCATTCCGGGACTTCCACCCATGCCTGTGCCGGGAGTCGGCGCTGATGATCCCGTAAAGACGATCATTAAAGAAACCGGCGGCGAAATCGTCGACGCAACCGGCGGAGCATCCATCACCGCCGCGTTGACGAGTGTTATCGATCGATTGAAACTCCGCTATACGCTGAGCTATGCGGGAATCCCTGTGAAGCCCGGCGCAAAGAGCGGTTTTCATCGAATCCAGGTCCAACTGGTCAGCCGATTTGGAAAGCCCGACGTCGACTACACCATCCATGCTCGAAGTGGTTACTACGACTCTGCATCCGGAACCAGGTAGCGCTGCCTGAAAGCGCGGGCGCCGGATCCTTTGCAATGCGCACGAAAGGCGAACGTGATGAAAGGCAAACAGATCGTTCTGACGGCGCCGCTCACTGAGATGTTGGATCACGCCGGATACTTCATCCAGATGGGTGTGGCTTCATTGCCATCCTGGATGGAATGGATGTTCAATCGCAAGTATCCCGAGTGGAAAAATGTGAAGCGTTACCCGGATCACACGGCAAAGGCCGCTCCTGCCGGGCTCAGGATCCTCGAGAAAGTGGCGCAGCGGGAGTTCGGCGAAGACAACGTCGCCGTCTGTTATCCCGAGGATCTCGGCAGGTTTATCGGATCCGAGACCCGTGTGGTTGCCGTCTCAACGCACAACCCTCTCGGAGTGACTTTCGCGGCCGGCGTCTACACGTCCATGTTCGGAAGCTCGAAGAGGCCGATCAACTCCGTTTACGCGATGGAAATGTTCGACGCGATCAAAAACAATCCCCATCGCAACCGCTTCAAGGTGCTCGTCGGCGGATCGGGAGCCTGGCAGATTCGAGAGACGGGAATGGCGAAAGAACTCGGAATCGATTGCCTCGTCGACGGCCGCAGCGAATCTGCAGGAACAGTCGAATTGTTGCGCAAAGCAATCGCCGATCAACCGCTGCCTGAGACGGTTGACGTCTCTCACCCCTCACGGCCCGAGGACATCCTGTTTCCAGACAAGCCGACAACCTTCGGCGTCGTGGAGATGACCACCGGTTGCGGCCGGCGCTGCCAGTTCTGCAAGCCGGACCTGAACCCGCAGATTTCTCTCCCCAAGGAAGGCATCATGAGGGCGGTCAAGGCTAATGCCGAGGCTGGAAACAGCCAGATCTCCCTGGCGACCGAAGACATGTTCATCTGGGGGCAGGTCAGGAGCTCTACGCCATTTTTTTTCCCAAACCGCGAAGCTCTTCTGGATCTCTACCGTGATACGTCGACATATCCCGGCGTCGAGCACGTCGTTCTCAGCCACGGCACAATAGCCCCGGCCGTCGTGGACCCGACGCTCATAAAGCAGTTGACGGATTTGCTTATCGACAAGAGCCCACTCCATATCCCGTCGGTGAGCAAGCATCCGAAGAAGAAGGCGCTGACACCGTTGATCGGCCTCGAGACCGGTTCGCCCCGGATGGCCAGGCAGATCATGCCTGGCAAGAGTGTCCCCTTCAGCGTTGAAGATTGGCCCAGCGTCGTTGTTCGAGGGCTGGAAATCATGAACGCGAACTTCTGGTACCCGATGATGACCCTGATGATTGGTAATCCCGGAGAGACCGATGAAGATGTGAAGGCCACACTCGATCTGGTCTACGAGATCGAGCGCCGCGAATTGTTCGCATTTCTGGTGCCCTCCGTCTTCACGCCGCTTGAGGGAACTCGAATGAAGGACCAGCGCGGCGTCACCCGCACCCGTGACCTCAGCTCATTGCAATGGCAGTTGATGATGAAGTGCTGGAAGTTCAATCTGCGACCCGGAGTGAACAGCTGGTGGGGCCGATGGGCATTCCGTCTGAGCGGTATGGCTATTTGGCTCGCAAAGCTGAGAAAGACCAACGGGCGCAACTTCAAATGGGCCATGATGAATTTCTGCGGCGCTATCCCAGAGCGTTGGATGCAAAAGATGGGTGTTCTCCACAGGCCGCAACCCGTCGAGATCAAGACGCGGCGAGAACTCCTGCAATCGATCCGGCCGAACTACTGGAAGTATCTGCGTGAAGACACCGGCGACGTCGACGGCATGCTGGAGCAAACGATCCCGGCAAAATTCAAGGCAACCGGCTCGAAAGAGTCTGCGGCTGCCGTAAGCTGAAGTCCGCCGCCTTATACTCACTCCATGTCCGATTCGAACTATACCCCTGCAGAAATCGAACCGAAGTGGCGGCAGCACTGGCTTTCCAGTGGACTTCACAACGCACGCGACGAGGACCCGCGCCCGAAGTACTACTGCCTGGACATGTTTCCATATCCGTCAGGTTCCGGTCTTCATGTAGGCCACTGGCGGAGTTACGTCCTACCCGACTGCTGGTCCCGGTACAAGTGGCTGCAGGGTTACAAGGTACTTCACCCTATGGGATGGGACGCCTTCGGCTCTCCAGCTGAGAACGACGCGATCAAGAAGGGAATCCACCCTGCGGTGGGAACGCGGGCCAACGTCGAAAACTTCAAACGACAACTGCAGGAGATCGGGGCCATGTATGACTGGTCCAGGGAGGTGAACACCACGGATCCCGAGTACTACCGGTGGACGCAGTGGATCTTCCTGCAGATGTTCAGGAAAGGCCTGGCCTACAAGGCATTCATGCCCATCAACTGGTGTCCCGGATGCAAAACAGGCATCTCGAATGAGGATGTCGTCAACGGCCGCTGCGAGCGCTGCGGCGCTGTCGTCACTAAAAAGGAGATGAACCAGTGGATGCTCCGCATAACGAAATACGCCGACCGCCTTCTCACGGGTCTGCAGGCACTGGATTGGCCCGAAAAGGTCAAGACCATGCAGACCAACTGGATCGGCAAGTCCGAGGGCGCCGAAGTGACCTTCAAGGCTGTAGCGGCCGATCGGAGTGAACATCCGCTGAAAATATTCACGACTCGCCCCGACACGCTGTTCGGCGCGACATATATGGTCCTCGCGCCCGAGCATCCGCTGGTCCCTGCGCTCGCCAGTCCCACGCAGCTTGCCCAGGTCGATGCATACATCGCGAACGCCAGGAACGAGTCCGATATCGACCGAACTTCAAAGACGGAAAAGACCGGTGTCTTTACGGGAGCCCATGCGATCAACCCTGTGAACGACGAACAAATTCCTATCTGGATTTCAGATTATGTCCTGATGGGATATGGCACGGGCGCCATCATGGCGGTGCCGGCTCATGACGAACGCGATTACGAATTTGCCAGGTCCTTCGGTTTGGAGATCCGTGAAGTCATTTCTTCGCCGGCGGGAGTAGCGCAGGAAGCATTTGTCGGTGAAGGCGTCATGATCAACTCCGGTCCGTTCAGCAACAGGCCGTCGGCGCAAGGCCGCAGGGAAATTGTGAAGTGGCTCGAAGATCAAGGCCTGGGCCGCGCAACGATCGCCTACAAACTTCGCGATTGGGTCTTCTCCAGACAACGGTATTGGGGCGAACCGATTCCCATTGTCGACTGCAGCAAATGCGGACTGGTTCCCGTATCCGAGGAAGATCTTCCTGTTCGCCTCCCAGACGTGGAAAGGTACCAGCCAACGGGAACCGGTGACTCTCCGCTGGCCGCAATCACTGACTGGGTGAATGTGGCATGTCCGAAATGTGGCGGACCGGCGAAACGCGAAACCGACACGATGCCTCAATGGGCGGGATCCTCGTGGTATTTCCTTCGTTATGCATCTCCGCACGCGGCGGATGCCCTGATTACCGAGCAGGGGAAGAAGTGGTTGCCTGTTGATCTGTACGTCGGTGGAGTCGAGCACGCCATTCTGCATCTGCTTTACGCGCGATTCTTCACCATGTTCCTGTTCGATATCGGTGTAGTGGCATTTGAGGAACCTTTCAGGCGTCTGTTCAACCAGGGCATGATCACCCACGTCGGCACGAGCGGGAAGGCCGAGAAGATGTCCAAATCGAAAGGAAATGTCGTCAATCCCGACGATCTTGTCCGCGACTATGGATGTGATTCGCTCCGGATGTACGAACTTTTTGTCGGTCCCCCTGAATTGGATGCGGAGTGGAGCGACAAAGGCATAGAAGGTGTGCATCGATTCCTCAAAAGGGCATGGCACTGGGTAGTCCAGCATGAAGGCAAATGGGCATCTGCACCGGACCGAGATGTGTTGGTCGAGCGGCATCTTCTGATCAAGAACGTCACAGAACGTCTTGAAGCATTTCGCATGAACACGATCGTCAGCGCGTTCATGGAATTCATCAACAAAATGACTTCCTCACGACATGCGCCGGACAGGGAAACCGTCGAGGCATTTCTGGTCTTGATGGCGCCGTTTGCCCCACATTTTGCAGAAGAATTGTGGCAACGGACCGGTCATCAACCCACTATCTTCGGACAGAAGTGGCCTGCTTGGGACGAACGGTACACAACGGCCGATTCGGTGGAAATTGCTGTTCAGGTCAATGGAAAGACTCGCGGAACTATTGTTGTACCTTCGGATGCCGGCGAAGACGCTGTGGTTGAAGCTGCCCTGAAAGACGCAGCCATCCACCGGTTTCTCGATGGCAGGCATGTCCGCAAGCGGGTTTTCGTAAAGGGACGGATTCTGAACCTGATTGTCGGATAGCTGAGGTGACCGGCGGCGAAATCGCTCTGCAGTTGTTCGACAAAGGATTTAGACTGACCTGCAGCGCGAAGCCTCCACCTGGTTATAAAACTTGAGGCGGGCCTTGTCCGCCTTCACGTAGGCAGGGATCTACCCAATGAAGAACTTCATCCTCACAGGAATGTTGATCCTGACTGCGACTGCATTGCTGGTCTCGCAGGGATCGCAGTCCGCTAACGAAGCACTCTGGCAGGCGGCTCGGGATGGTGACACCGCAGCCATCACGGCAGCGCTCGCCAAAGGTGCGGATATCAATGCCAAGTCGCGTTACGACGTCACTCCACTGTTCTTCGCCGCGACCAGCGGGCGGCTCGAAGCGGTAAAGCTGCTCGTCGCGCGAGGTGCCGACGTCAACGCGCAGGACACGTTCTACCGATCGCGCGCCGCGGAGATGGCAATCACCAATGGCCACGTCGATGTCACACTCTACCTGCTGCAGAACGGCGCCGATGGCGACTCGCTGCTGGCTATGGGCGTGCAGCAGAACCAGGAAGCCATCGTCAAAGCGGCTGCCGCGGGTAAAGTTTCGCGACAAGCTTTGCAGAGTGCGCTCGCGCTTGCCGGTAATACAAAGCGCGATGCGCTCATCCCGCCAATCAAGGAGGCCCTCGACAAGCTTCCACCGGAAGCTGCGCCTGCCTTCACGGTGAACCCCGCGGTGCTTCCGAAGTACGCCGGAAGCTACCGCGACGCAACCAGCGGAGCAGCAGCCACGGTGAGCGTGCAGAACGACGCGCTGATGCTGCAGATGCAGGGAGGACCCCTGGTTCGCCTTGTACCGACAGCCGAGAACGTCTTTCGTGTGGTCGAAGTGAACGCTACTCTCACATTCAACGAACGCGCAGGCGTGGTCGACTCCGTCGGTCTCGTGCAAGGCCCAGCCAATCTCATGCTCGCGCGAGTGACCGGCGACGCGGCCGCCGCGCCACCAGCGCCTGCTGCCGCACCCGCAGCCGTCGTACCACCACCGGCGCCAGTCGTCCGACGAACTGGTCCCCGTAACTGGCCGTCATTTCGCGGCGACGGCTCGGGTAACGGCGACAGCCAGCGCGCCATCACCGAATGGGATGCGGCTACGGGCAAGAACATCAAATGGAAAACGCCGATTCCCGGTGTCGCCACCTCGAGCCCCATCGTATGGGGCAATCGCGTCTTTGCAACGACCGCAGTCAGCGGTGCCGGCGACAACAGTTTCAAGACTGGGCTCTACGGCGATGTAACACCCGTGGAGGACCTCTCTCCGCACGAGTGGAAGATCTATTGTCTCGACAAGGCCACCGGAAAAATTGAGTGGGAACGCGTTGCCGTCCGTGGCGTGCCGCGTACAAAGCGCCACACCAAGAGCAGCCAGGCGAGTTCAACGCCGGTAACCGACGGACGTCGTGTGATTGCGGTTTTCGGATCGGCCGGCGCGATGATCGCGTGGGACTACTCGGGCAAAGAGTTGTGGCGTGTCGATCTGGGCACGCTCGACAGCGGCTGGTTCCTGGACCCGGCGTTCCAGTGGGGCCATTCGAGCTCGCCGATCATTCACCGCAACTCCGTGATTGTGCAGGCCGACATCCAGAAGGGATCGTTCATCGCGGCGTGGGACCTCGCCACCGGCAAGCAACTATGGAAAACCGAGCGCGCAGACGAAATCCCGACCTGGGGTACGCCGACGATCGCGCGCGCCAACGATGGCCGCGAAGTGATCGTTACGAACGGGACGAAAATTCGCGGCTATGATCCCTCGTCGGGCAAGCAACTCTGGACGCTCGGCCCCAATTCGGAGGTAACGGTCGGCTCGCCGGTGACCGGCAACGGACTGGTCTATGTCACAGGTGGCTATCCGCCGGTGCGGCCGATCTACGCCATCCGGCCCGGTTCTGAGGGCGACATCTCGCTGCAAAAGGGACAGGAATCGAATCCGTCGATTGCGTGGAGCAATATGACAGAGGGTACCTACATCCCGTCTCCGCTGCTCTACGACGGATATCTGTTCACGCTGAACAATAACGGCATCCTCAGCGCGTACGATCCGCAGACCGGCAAGCGCGCCTTCCGCGGCCGTGTCGGCACGGGCGGGTCGTTTTCGGCGTCACCCGTCGGCGCCGACGGCCGTCTGTACATCGCCACCGAGGACGGCGAGGTGTACGTCATCTCTGCGACTCCGGATATGAAGCAAATCGCCAAAAACGAGATGAAGGAAGTCATCATGGCGACGCCGGCGATCTCCGACGGCCTCATTATCGTGAGGACGATGCGTCATGTCTTTGGCGTCGGGCAGTAGACTCCCGTCTGGGTGAGAAGGGGACTGCCGGCCTCCATCAGTTTTTCTCGAGATGCTTCTTCAGCGCGCTCAACTCCGACTCGTTCGCCCTCCTGAAGAAGTTGTACAGGAGATCCCACTCGCGTCCGGACTGGAAACCCACCATCGTTGCCGACACACGCACGTCGCCACTCCCCAGATCCTCAAACTCGGCCACGGAAAAAACCGTATCCGCCTTTACTACCTCAGGCAGCGCGACCGGCTTTCCAGTCTCGTCAGGGACGGCGAAGTTGCTGGGATACCCGAGTTTGATCGCGAACATTCTCCCGGGAATATAGCTAAGGACGACGTTAGTAATCGTTCCGGGATCCCCCACTTTTCCCGAGTAGTGTGTGTGGTATTTGCCCATCATCTTCATCTCGATCTGGGCGTCACGAACGCTCCAGGCCTTCATTCCTTCAGTCGTCGCGAGTGCCTGCCACACCTTCTCGACCGTGGTGCGAATAACAATCGAATTGCGTAACACTCTTTCCTGAGCATATGCATTTCGCCCCGCAGTGATGACGGCAATAACAGATGCAAAAAGAAGTAGCTTCTTCATGTCCGGCTCCTTTTCCGGGAAACTGCTTTCTTCCCGGTCTGCATGAGGTTTAGATAGTTTCGAAGTTCTTTCACGGCGCGATCGAACTGACGGACGTCCTGATTGGCGCGAGCAAGCATGATGCCGCCTTCCATCGTCGTGAGAACAAATGTGGAAATCGCTTTGAAATCTGTTCCAGGAGGAAAACGATCTCGAGCTTCGGCCAGAAACGATTGCACCATCCCGCGCCACTCATCGAATAAAGCATTGAGTTTTTCGCGAGCTGCGGGCGATCGATTCCCCAGTTCCAGCGCCAGGTTCCCGATTGGACAGCCGAGTTCGAAGCGGGATTCCCTGATCTGACGTCGATAGAAGCCCAGGAGTGTAAAGATCCGTTCGACGGGATCGCGTGTTTTCTCGACGACAGGATCCCGCAACGCGGAGTTCAGGATTTCCATATAACGGTCGAGAACGGCAAGGAGGAGTAATTCCTTACTTTTGAAGAAGAAGTAAAAGCTGCCAGGAAGGACTCTGGTTTCAGCCTGGATCTGCGCAACTCCTGTGGCTACGTATCCCTGCCGCCAGAACAACTCCATCGCTTTGGCGATGATCTTGTCCCTTGTTCCCGTACTTGGTTGATCGATCACTCAAGTACTATTATCGAAGCCGAGCGATTTGGTCAAGAAGCGTCTGCTCAGCTCAGTGGGTCATGGAGTACATGGTGAAGTTCACACCCATCCGAAAGGCTTCCGAAGAAGGACGCAACGGGTAGCTGGGCGTGCCGATCCAATCCCAGAAGTTCTGAAGGTCGTTGTTGTGACAGGCAACGATCGCCAGTGTTCCGTCGCTGTTGTTCAGCCCATAGAAAGCCGGCTCACCGCCGGGCACATACGGATCGAAGGTCTCGAGCG
>DASTBJ010000608.1:0-7075 GCA_035712125.1 Terriglobia bacterium | reverse complement strand
GGGCAGGCAGAGGAGATGCAATCGCACATCGTCCTTAGGAATCTGCCTGTATCTCACCTCGAATTGCGGCGAGCAATTCAGGCGGACCGGTCTATCTACATTGAATTTTCCGACAACCCGGAAAGAGACCTTAAGAATGGCACGCTGGACCTGATCGTTGATTTTGTTCAGGTGCAGGATGCGCCGCCGTTGGCGGAAGGCAATCCTGGAATACACCTGACCTACGATGCGTCGCGAGACGAGAGTGCGACAGCTCGAGCGCGCGTGAAACGTGTGATTGACAGGTACCGTGATCGCTTCATCGAGAGAGAGGCTGAACGCCTGGGAGTCACACCAACCTTGTTGCAGGGATTTCGGGTGGAAGAACGCAACGTCTCCAGTAATACCGAAATGGGACGTTTCGTGCTGGGACTGTTGCTGCCTGTGATGCTCGTAATCATGCTGGCGATGGGCGCCGTCTATCCCGCCATAGATACTACAGCGGGTGAACGCGAGAACGGCACCTGGGAAACAATGATGACGGCGGCAACTTCCCGGGAAAACATTCTGGTCGCGAAATACCTCTATGTGAGCACCATGTCGTTTATCGCCGGATGCCTGAATGTCATCGCGATGATGTTTACGATGCGGTCGAACATCGCGCTGCTGGGCGGCCCGACGGGGCTGTCGTTTCGAATTCCGCTGGCATCCATCCCCGTGATAGTTGCCGGCGCGGCGCTACTGGCCCTGTTCATCGCGGCGGGCATGCTGATTCTTGCGTCCTTCGCCCGGACCTTCAAGGAAGGCCAATCGCTGGTAAGTCCCTTCATGATTCTGTTCATACTCCCGCTGGTGTTCATACAAAGCCCCTCCCAGGAGTTCACGACAACAGTCGCATTCATACCGGTGGTCAATGTTGCCATGATGTTCCGGCAGGCCATTGGCGGGGACTTTGACTGGTATGCCATCGCCATCACTATTGGCATGGAGGTCCTCTTCGTGACGGCGGCATTGAAGATAGCCACGACGCTCGTGGAGAGAGAGGGTTTCATGATGGACAGTGGAGGCGGCGTGTTTTCACGGCTGCTTCGGCGATGGACGCGACGAGGAGCGGAAAGCGAGAGGACCGTTGAGGGTTGATTCCTCCGGCGACGCACCCGTCGCCGTCTGCAATCTTACGAAGACGTTTCTGGACGAATCACGCGGGCTGATCCGCGCGGTCGACGGCATCAGCTTTCAATGCCGCGAAAGCGAAGTCTTCGGGCTTCTCGGCGCCAACGGCGCGGGCAAAACGACGACGCTTCGGATGTTGTCGACGATCATCTCCCCAACTTCCGGCACCGCTAGAATCCTCGGCCACGACATCGTCAAGAATCCTTCAGGCGTTCGGCGCTCGATGGGTTTTTACTCCGCCAGCACCGCGCTTTACCCGCGGCTGACCGCAAGAGAAACCATCGAGTTTTTTGCCCGGATCAATCAGTATCCTGACGACAAGGTTCAGGCTCGGGTGAACAGCCTGATTTCGCGTTTCGGGATTACGGAGTACGCAGGCGTTCGCGTGGAAAAACTCTCGACGGGCATGAAGCAGAAAGTGTCGATCGCCCGAACCATTGCACACAATCCGCGCATCGTCATTTTCGATGAACCGACGATCGGACTCGATGTGCTGAATGCCCTCGAGGTTCAAAAGGCAATACACGACCTGCGCAGCGAAGGCAGGACCATCATATTTTCCACACACATCATGAGCGAGGCCGAGAAACTGTGCGATCGGATCGCGATCATTCACCGGGGGCACATTCTCGCCTGTGACACGCTTGCAGGGCTGCGCCAAGCGACGGGACTCCACTATCTGGAAGACATTTTTCTCCTCTACGTCCGAGGTCCGGCATGAACTGGGCTTCGCTGAAGCTCCTCTTCGTCCATGAAATGCGGATCGTGCTGCGCTCCCGCCGCACGGTTGTCGCTTCACTCGTGCTTCCGGCGGTGCTGATGCCCCTGCTGATTCTTGGCGCCCGATACGTGCAACGCCGGCAGGCCATACAACTGGACCAGACGACTTTTAAATATGCGATTACCGGGCCATGGGCCGATCAGGCAAGGCGCCTTATCGTTCGCTACAAGGCTGCAGCGGAATTCAGGAACTTCCACATAGAAGAGGAATACCCGGCGGATCCGGATCAGGCTCTCGAAGACCGCTCGCTGCATTTCTATGTCCGGACGATGAGCATTGCCGAAGCAGATCAGGCGGTCGCACAGAATGGCGGCGACGCTGCCGGTCCGAACACGTCCTCTGTAGTCACCGGCGTGCCGGGTCTCCAGATTGTGTATCGCGGAAGCCAACAGGTTGCGCGGACCGGAGCGGAGCGGATGGTCGAGATGATGCGCGCCGCGCGACGCAGCGAGAGTTATGGCGTGATGTTGTCCCGCGGGTTTCCGTCACATCCCGAGGGCATCCTTGCCATGACGGCAAGCAACGTCGCGACAGAAACGCAGATCTCTGGATCGAACCTGGGCCGCTTCTTTACGGTCATCCTGGTCGTGTGGCTGGTGGCAGCCTGCTCGATCGTGGCAATGGACATCATCGCCGGCGAAAAGGAGCGCGGCACCCTGGAAACACTTATTACGAGCGGCGCCGGGCGAGCCGAAATCGCCACGGCGAAACATCTCGCAATCTGGACCGTCGGGCTCGTTATCACCTTTTCTCAAGTGGTGTATGCCCTGGTCTATGTGCGGCTCAACGTCATCCAGTTGCCTGACAATTTCGCCATCGATCTGTCCGCTCAAAGTATCGGGCAGCTGTTTCTGCTGTTTGTCCCTCTGGCAGCCGCCATCGCCGCCGCGTTGCTGATCGTCTCTGCATATGCAAGGACGTACAAGGAAGCGCAGCTGCACTTCTTCCCGCTCTTCATGGGAAGCCTTGTACCGGCACTCGCCGCAGTACTGCCGGGATTGAAGTCACGCTCCATTGTGGCCTTCGTCCCGCTGGCGAATGTCAGTGTCGCCGCACGGGAGGTGTTGACCGGACGGGCGGACCCGCTGATGATCGGCGTGACTGCGATTGTCACGGGTCTCACGGCATTCGCGCTTATCCGTTATTCCGCAAAGCTGCTGACGCGGGAAGACATCATCGTATCTGCGCAGCAGGACGAGTCGGTTCTTGAAGGAGGCGACAAGCTCTTTCAACGCCGCGTGTTTCATTGGTTCGCCGTCATGTGGGCCATCACCTTCGCTGTGGCCGCCAACGTTCCTCAGTTTGAGTCGGCCCGCGTGCAGATTCTTTTCAATCAGATCGGAATCTTCTTCATCGGATCACTCCTGATGCTACGAAGATACCGCCTGAATGTTCGTGAGGTCATCGGCGTTCATCGCCTGAGATGGCCCGTCTGGGCTGCCGTGTTGATGGCGGTGCCTGCGGCTCAGGTTGTAGCGGTCGCGTTCTTCCGTATCGTCAACACCGTCATTCCCACACCGACGGAGCTGCTCCGGGAACTGGGCCGCCAGGTGGTGCCTTCGGGCATGCCGATGTGGCAGATGATCGTCCTGATGGCCATCCTTCCCGCAATCTGCGAGGAACTCGCATTTCGCGGGCTGCTCCTTCACGGGCTTCGAAACCGGTTTCATCCCGTTCTGCGCTGCCTTATTGTCGGGATCATCTTTGGAATATTCCACTATGCGCTGTTCCGGATTGCTCCAACGGCTCTGCTGGGCGTGATTCTCAGCGGAATTGCGCTGATGACAGGATCCATCTTCCCCGCGATGCTCTTTCACGCTGCCAACAACGGGTTCGCGATAGTGATGGATGCCGCGGGAATCACCCTGAATCGTTTCGACTGGAGTACCTACGCCGCTGCCTTCGGAGTGTTCTTTCTAGCCATGCACACAATCTGGCGCTACGGCCGAGAACGCTGAGCCCTACAGCTGCGGGTTACGCTTGTGCCAGTCTGTGGCCCGTTCGTATGCGTTAGCCAGCGCAAGCACATTCATCTCACTGAAGTGGCCGCCGCTGATTTGAAGCCCGATGGGCAAACCTGAGCTCGTGAAGCCGCACGGTACGGAGATGCTGGGTACGCCGTACATGTCAAATGCGACGTTGTTGTTGCCTCCGGCGCCACCTCCCGGAGCCGACAGGAGGGCCGGAGGCGTTTTCATCGTCGGCGCAACGAGAAGATCGACCTTGTTGAAGACCTTTCGAATTTCACGTCGAACCAGGTCCAGGTCGCGCCGCGCCTGAGCGTATTCGGCAGCGTTGGTGTTGGCTGTTCGCTGAAGCTGTGCTCGCGTCCCAGGCTGGTACTTTTCGGGTGTCGCGGTGATCCACGGTTTGTGATACGCGTAAGCTTCCGGTCCCCACAGCGCCGCAGCGTTACCCGGCGCAGGAAGCTGCTCCACCTCAACAGGTGCGCCGGCTGTCAGACGCGCGAGGAGCGCGATTGCCGCCTCGACGGCTTTCGCAACTTCAGCGTCCAGGTTGTCGAAAAACGGCCGGCGGACAATACCAAGCCGCAGTTTTGCGGTCGAGGTTTTCAAGGCACGTGTGTAGTCGGGTATGGTGGCTTCCACAGAGGTCGGTTCGAGCGGATCGTGGCCGGCGATGACGTTCATCATGATCGCGGCATCCTCGACGGTCTTGCACATTGGGCCAACGTGATCGAGGGACCACGAGAGTGTCATCACGCCGCGTGTGCTGACCAGTCCGTACGTCGGTTTGAGCCCGACAATGCCGCAATGGGATGATGGCATTCGCACTGATCCCGCCGTATCGGTACCCAGTGCCGCATAACAGAAGTCGGCGGCTACGGCGATCCCGGCGCCTCCCGACGACCCACCCGTCACGCGGTCCGGCGCCCACGGGTTGCGCATGGTTCCGAAGTGCGTGACGTTCGAGCTGCCGCCATAGGCGAACTCATGCAGGTTGAGTTTTCCAAGCAGAACGCAACCGGCATTTTTGAGTCGGCGTGCAGCTTCTGCATCGATGTTCGGAACCCGATTCTCGAAGACGGCACTGGCTCCGGTTGTCCGGATGCCCGCGGTATCCATGTTGTCCTTCAACGCGATCGGCATTCCATGCAGAGGGCCGCGCCACTGTCCTCGCCGGATTTCGGCTTCCGCATTGCGTGCCGCCTGAAGCGCCTCGTTCCTGGCGACCGTGATGAACGCGTTGAAAGCAGAGTTGTATTTCTCGATCCGTTGAAGGCACGCCTCGGTCAGTTCAACCGGTGAGACTGCCTTCGTCCGCAACAACTCCGACGCCTGCTTCAAGCTCAGGCTCACCAGATCCCTTGTTTGTCCGAACACGGGCTTGAACGATAGCGACGCCGCTACGCCAACACCTGCCGCCAGAAAAGCTCTTCGGGAAGTCATGCGCGCGATTCTAAAACACCCTGCCGTCCCGTCAAGAAGTTCCAGACGAATTTCGGCAACGTGAAAAATCTCACCCCCTGTTAACCCCTTCGCTGCCGCAGACGTCGTAGCCGTTGTTGAATCGTTTGAAGAACGGGGGACGCAATGGCTGACCTTAAAGACGCGATCATTGTCGTGGCGATCATTTCCTTTATCGCTCTGATTCTATTGTTGAAGTTCCGGTCCGAGATGGCGCAGAGACAGATGCTGTTCGAGGCGCAAAGGCATCTCCTCGACAAGCTTGGCTCCGGTGCAGAAGTCACGCAGTTTCTTGGCAGCCAGGAGGGTAAGGAATTTTTCGATCGGCTCAAGCCTGCGCCTAAGCCGGACAACCCACCTCCAAGCCCGGCCGAAGTCGTGTTTGTAATGATCTGGGCGGGAACAATCGTTTCACTCATCGGCGTCGGTTTCTTTATCGGTGCAGCGTTCGTTGATCCGAGGCTGATTGTCCCGGGCGCGCTATGCCTGACAGCGGGAGTCGGGGTATTGATCGGTCTCTTTATTACGCATCAGCTGGCAAAGAAGTGGGGGTATTTCAAACCGTATCGGCCACCGACTTCTCAAAACTCATGACGGCGCGGGGAATCTTTTCGACTCGAAGCTCATACTACTCCGGTGGACGAAACGACATTCCAGAATGTCTATGAACGGCTGGCTCCACAGCTGCGATCGTATTTACGAGTGCTCTGCCGAGATACCGCTCTGGCCGATGACCTGGTGCAGGAGGCGTTCCTGCGATTTCTGCGAACGGGCGTCTCCGGACTTAGTGAGTTTCAGATGAAAGCGTATCTCTACAAGTCCGCCACTTCGGCTCTCACAGACTACTGGAGAGCCCGTCAACGCGAGCGCCGGTGGGAACTGCCGGCGCCGGAAGGAGAATTCGTATCGAATCCTGACCTCACTCACGATATGAAAAGACTCTTCAAAAATCTCACGACCAGACAGCAAGCGCTGCTGTGGCTGGCTTACGTTGAAGGTTTCCAGCACGCGGAAATCGCGCAACTGCTCGGGATCAAGGAAGACAGCGTGAAGGTTGTGCTGCTGCGGGCTCGCAGGGAACTTGCCGCCATGCTGACCGCCGAAGGACTGGCGCCGGGAGGGAGGTCATGAGCGACATGCTCTGCCCGCTCGAGCACGCAGTGACTCTTTCGACTCGAACTGGGCAATGGAGCGACGAACTACGCACGCACATTTCCAATTGCGCGGAATGCACCGACACGCTCTCGATCGTCAGAACACTCAACGGTGTCGCCGGCCGACTCAGCCGCGAAGGAGCTACACCCCATCCGAATCTGATATGGCTGAAGGCCGAACTGGAGCGCGAGCAGAGAGAGGAGAAAGGGAGAGTTTACAGGGCCGCGGTCCTTAGCGTTGCGCAGTTCGTCCTTTGTCTGGCCGTTTTACTCTCAGCCTATTTGCTGTGGCCGGACATGAGGAGCTGGGCGTCTCTGATCGTGCCCGCAGAGACGTTTGAAGGGATACGAACCGACGCAACGTCGGTAACGGCCCTGCTCATTCTGGGCCTAACCTACGGTCTCCTCTTCTGGCGACTGCGCCCGTTGAGGGGAAATTGGTGACTGGGAAGAATTAGAACAGCAGTTGTGACAGAGAGCTATTTCGCTCCGCGAAATAGCTCTCTGTCACCAATTTCCCCTGTAGGTATACTATCGAGCCATGGTTGTACTGCAACGCA
>DASTBJ010000607.1:0-2510 GCA_035712125.1 Terriglobia bacterium | reverse complement strand
GTACAGCGTGAATGTCCTGGCTGTTTTGAACCTGGTCCGTATTGCCAATGATCTCAACGCGAAGATGGCTCAAATCAGCACGGATTACGTTTTTGACGGTGAGGCTACAACACCCTACACCGAATCCAGCGAGCCGTTTCCCCTCAGCGTCTATGGAAACTCAAGACTTGCGGGAGAGTACCTGGTGCGGACCCAGTCCCGGCGGTTTGTGCTGATTCGAACATCTGGGCTATACGGGCGCGCAGGCTCTCAGGGCAAAGGCGGCAATTTTGTGGAGACGATGTTAAGAAAGGCTCGGAATCGAGAGCCGATCAAGGTCGTCAACGACCAAACGGTGACGCCGACATCCACCGAAGACCTCGCCAGGCAGCTTGCCCTGCTCTTCGGTACACAACACGAAGGACTGTTTCACGCCAGCAACGAGGGCGCGTGCACCTGGTATGAGTTTGCGGCAACCATCTTCGAGACGGCTGGCATCCAGGCGGACCTGAGTCCGACGACTTCGGCCATCTACAAATCGCCGGCTCGTCGGCCGCGATACTCCGTCCTCGAGAACAGGCGTTTGAAGGATCTGGGCTTGAACCGGATGCTCCCCTGGCGCGACGCTCTTATTGAGTATCTGGGATGAAGGGCCGACGGTTTCGGATTCTTTTATATGTGGGATGCCTGCTCCCCGTGGACCTGGCGGTTGCCCTCTCGCTGCTTGGAGCGCAATTTATCGCATTCATTTCGCGTATCGCGAAATCGAAGCGCTACTTTCCCCGCTTTACCGCCCCACAAACCGCGTCAGTGACGATTCAGATCCTCACCTGGGATGGAAAGCCGTTGCTGGAGGAATTCCTGCCCAGCGTGATCGAGGCCGCTGGCCATCACGAAGTGATGGTGGTGGACAATGGCAGTACTGACGGCAGCTTACAATTCCTGAAGAGCCGGTTTCCCACCGTTCGGGTTTTACGTCTCGATCGAAACTACGGTTACTCCGAAGGTAACAATCGAGGATTGAAGGAAGTCAGGACCGATGTTGTCGTGCTTCTCAACAACGACATGGCCGTGGATCCGGATTTCCTTGTTCCCCTGCTCAAGCCTTTTTCGGATCCTTCGGTCTTTGCCGTCGCCTCGCAAATTGCGATGGCCGATAAGGCTAAAACCCGCGTTGAAACGGGAAAGACACGAGCTCGCTTTGAATCCGGCCTTTTCTACCTGTGGCACGATCCGATTGCTCCACACGAAGAAACCCTTCCCATGCTGCCGGTGTTCTGGGCCGGGGGTGGAGCCTGCGCGCTCGACAGAAGGAAGTTCGAGGCGCTGGGGGGGTTTGATGCGCTATATCAGCCTTTTTATGTCGAGGACACGGACCTCTCCTACCAGGCGTGGAAACGCGGATGGCAATCCCTCCTGGCGCCGGCAAGCCACGTTATCCATAAGCATCGGGGAACGACGACGCGGTTCGGCGAGCTCTTCGTGAACAATACGACTCGCCGGAATCACTACCTGTTCGTCTGGAAGAACGTAACCGATTTCGAGATGTTACTCGACCATCTGACGTGGCTTCCGCGCATTCACGCTCGAGCGATCTCCCAATATGGGGCGGCCTTTGAATACCGGGCATACCTTCGCGCGTTTTTGCGTCTTCCACGGGCCATTCGGCGGCGTTTCGCGCAGGTCCGGGCCGCCACCTCACTCCGCGATCGCGAGATTCTGGATCGGTGCAAATGAACATTCTCTTCGTGGCGCCTTATCCGCCTGTCCTCCATCGACACGGCGGCGGGGTCCGCATGTACCACAACATTCGCCTTCTTTCAGAGAAACACACCGTCCATGTTCTTTCGTTTGTGGGAAGCGACGATGAAAACGATCTGCTGGCGACTGTCCAACCAATTTGCGGATCGATCCAGGGAATCCGCCGAGTTCCGGATTTCAAACCTCACTGGCTTTCCATAAAGCCGTACCTTGTGCGCGAATTCAGTACTCCGGCTATGCATCGGGCCGTTGACGCACTGTTGCGGGCAAAGAAGTTCGACGTTCTGCAGTGCGAGTACCTTCAGATGGCTCAGTTTCGCCGGAGAAACATTTTTTCGATTCTTACGGCCCACGAAGCGCTGTCAAAGAATGCATGGGATGCGTTTGCATCGGAGACGGCTCCAACTGTAAAGATGCAACTGTTCTATCGCTGGATGCAGATCCTCAACTACGAAGTGAAGCAGGTTCGAAAATTCGATCGCATTGTCACCATGACAACCCAGGATGCCGCTTTCCTTAAGTCCTATGCTCCCGAAGCTCGTATCCGCCCCATTCCCATCGGGATCGATGCCGAAGAGTTTAAGCCGACGGAGCCCGACCCATCGCGACCGATATCGGTGCTGTTTATGGGCAACTTTTTCCACCTTCCGAATGTCGAGGCTGCTCGTTTCGTGTCGAGAGAGTTGGCTCCCCGTTTTCCCGAGGTCAGGTTCACGATTGCCGGCTCGCCTGTCCCCGAGGAAATGAGTGTGAATCCAAATGTGGAGCTG
>DASTBJ010000606.1:0-3067 GCA_035712125.1 Terriglobia bacterium | reverse complement strand
GCACTAGAACTCACCGAAATCTTCAAGCAAGGGTGAGTGTTGCGGGCATCAAACCGGAAAGCTGTTTTTCTTCGCTTGCGTGGACCGAGGGCTCGTCGGCGTCGTGTCCGGCGGCCTGCTGGACACTATCCCACTTTCCCTTAAGGAGGACTGCAACATGAACAACTTCATCAACGTTCGCGAGATCCTGCAGTCGCTGGCTATTGATCCGAGTACAGCCACCGAACCGGTAAAACGCATGTTCATTTTCGACGGCGAACACATAACCGCAAACATTGCTACCGGCGGCGAGGCCGGAAGCGCTCTCCATACTCAGGCGGCACACGATGAGATCATCATCGTTCTGGAGGGAAAGGCCGAGTTTCAATTGGGCGCGGAAATAAGGCATGTGGCGCCAGGTGACATCGTGTTTATTCCCGAATACACACTTCACGGCCGGGTGCGTACTACCACTGCGAAGTGGGCCGCGCTGTCAATCTACGCCCCGTACTTTGATCGTGGGAAAAAGAACATAACGTGGGCATGACAATAACAGGAGGGCTTATCCACCATGGCTGACGTGTACGCCTCAATCAGTGAGGCTGATTTGAAGATGCAAGAACGTCTCGCAGACGTCATCGAGCTTCGCTCCGCCGATCCTCGGCAACAGGCAATGCTGCGTTCCTATCTTTCCGAGATCGAGTTTCCTCGCGAGGCGCGCGTTCTTGAAATCGGCTGCGGTACTGGTGCAGTAGTGCGGACGCTCGCGGCGTGGCCAGGCGTCGCGCACGCGACGGGTGTGGACCCCTCACCAGTATTCCTCGCGCGAGCACGAGTTCTCGCGCAGCATATCCCGAACGTTTCCTTTGAGCAGGGCGACGGCCGCTCCCTTCAGTTCGATGCCGCAGCCTTTGATGCTGTCGTTTTACATACCACGATGTGTCATGTGCCCGAGCCTGAGCGGCTGGTCGCGGAAGCCTTTCGCGTGATGCGACCGCGGGGCTGGATCGCTGCTTTCGATGGTGACTACGCGACCGCGACGGTTGCTATTGGAGACTTTGACCCGTTGCAGGCCTGTGTTGAGGCGTTTCGCGAGAATTTCGTCAATGATCCATGGCTGGTGCGTCGTTTGCCGCGGCTCATCGAAGCTGGAGGGTTCGAATCCATGCCGATGCGCAGTCACGGATATGTCGAAGCGCCGGAAAGCGGCTACATGCTGACGTGGATTGACCGCGGGGCCGACGTGCTGGTGCAAACTGGACGCATTAGCAAGGAACACGCCGAGGCACTGAAAATCGAAGCCCAGCGGCGAAGCGCGGCCAAGTCTTGGTTCGGGCACATCGCCTTTGCCAGTGTTCTCGGGCGAAGGCCCTAATAACCCATAAGGAGCGAAACGACCTGCAGAAACTGCCCTGCGAGTCGTTTCGCTCCTTATGGGTTAGCCTCCCCAACTAACACGGAGATCGCAAATGTACGTTCCCAAGTATCACGAGGAGTCTGACATCTCGATACTGCATGCCCTAATTAGGGCCCAGCCGCTCGGCACTTGGGTAACGCACAGCGACGGCGAGCTTCTTGCTAACCACATCCCGTTCCTTATCGATCCAAGCCGGGGAGCGCAGGGCACCCTGGTCGGCCACGTCGCGCGAGCCAACCCTGCATGGCAATCGTTCTCCAAGACAGTCAACTCTGTGGTGGCTTTCCAAGGTCCTCAAACGTACATCACGCCTTCCTGGTACCCGAGCAAGCATGCGCACGGTAAGGCAGTGCCAACGTGGAATTATGCGGTCGTGCATGTGCACGGCATGCCGCACGCCATTGAAGACCGTGACTGGCTTTCGCAGCACGTCACTCAGCTCACCGACGTGCACGAGTCTGATCAGGCGCTTCCTTGGAAGGTATCCGACGCACCGCAAGAGTTCACCGAGAAGCTGCTGCAGGCGATTGTCGGAATTGAAATCCCGATAGCAAAGCTCGTTGGCAAGTGGAAGGTAAGTCAAAACCGGCCAGCGCCCGACAAACTCGGCGTTGTCGCCGGTCTGATTGCACGCGACGATACGCAATCGAGGGAAATGGCGTCACTAGTTAGTCAGCATGTGTCCATTCCGAAAGGAGGCTAACAATCCAGTGAACGCGGACGCCAATAACGTTCTATTCGAGGGCACGACTCAATAAAAGCAACCCTGGAGGCCTGTTATGGCTGAAACCACTTCGACTTTCACCCGCGCAAGTGCACCATATGAACGAGTAATGGTGCCGGCCGTCTTCGGCCCCTGGGCAAAGGACTTGTTGGATACGGTTGCGCTGCCTGCTGGCACCCGGGTGCTGGACGTAGCATGCGGTACTGGCATCGTTACTCGCTTGGCGGCCTCTCAGGTTGGTCCTACTGGTCGAGTCGTGGGGTTGGACACCAACGAAGCGATGCTCGCAGTAGCCCGTGCGCAGCCGCAGCCGACCGGGGCGCAGATCGAGTGGCAGCAAGGGGACGCAACAAGGTTGCCCTTTCCCGACGGGGAGTTCGGCGCAGTGCTGTGCCAGCAAGGTCTGCAATACGTGCCGGATCGCCCTGCTGCGCTTCGAGAGATGAAGCGTGTCCTGGAGTCGGGCGGAAGATTGGGACTCAGTGTCTTCAGCCAGAGCGTCGCCTATCAGATTTTCGAGCGCACCGCAGCACAGTTTGTCGGAGAGAAAGCAGCGGCGATCATGCGAGAAGGATTCGCTCTCGCCGATCTTGGTGAACTTTCGGAACTCTTAAGAACGGCGGAGTTCTCCACAGTACAGATGCATACCAAGACACTGCCAGCTCATTTTTCCTCGGCGCGCAATTTTATCGATTATCAACTCGGCGGCCGTCTCGCCACCGCGGTCGGCACGCTTAACGATGAGACACGCACGGCCTTAGTTGCAGCGCTCCGCAAAGCATTTGAGCCATATGTGGATTCTGACGGGTTGGCGTTCCCGATGCAGGCCCACGTCGTGGTAGCGCGAAGATAACCATGCGACTATTCGTAGCTCATGTGATCAAGCCCTAACCCATAAGGATTGAGACGACTCGCAGGGTCGTTTCAATCCGCTGTTCAACTCTAGT
>DASTBJ010000605.1:0-3040 GCA_035712125.1 Terriglobia bacterium | reverse complement strand
GAAATCTCCAGCGTTGTTACCCCCGGTTACGACGAGTATCTCCCTCACACCGGCATCAACGAGAGTCTGGATGGGGTAGAAAACCATCGGCTTGTTGTATACGGGCATGAGGTGCTTGTTGGTAATTTTGGTGATGGGATACAGCCGGGTTCCCAAACCGCCGGCCAGCACTATTCCTTTCAAAGATTCCTCCTGAGGGACCACGCCATGAAGCGAGACAATGGGCGATCCATTTTATCCGCAAAGGTCTTGAAACAATCGCTCGTATTGATCGGCAATAGCATCCCACGAATAGTTGGCCAGAGCGCGGGCTCTCGCCTTTCCGCGGTAGTTCTCTACCAGCGCAGGGTCGCTTGCCGCGCACTGAAGAAGGCGAGCAAGTTCCTGAACGCTGGAAAAGAACAGGCCGGCATCGCCGACGACTTCCCTGTTTTCGGGCGTATCGAACACGATGACACAGTTGCCGGCGCCCATGGCTTCAATCAGCGCGGGATGGGTTCCGCCCACTTCGGTTGCGTGCACGTACAGGTAGGCGTGGGACTGCAGTTCACGGTAGGACACTCCATAAAGAGCACCTGGAAATTGGATGCGAGGGTCCGCGGTGGATTTGAGCCGGCCGATGTACTCGCGCGCGTAAGGCGCGTCGCCAACGATGAGCAGCGGCTTTTCAGTCCGAACGGATTCGTAAGCCTGAATCACCAGATGCGCATTGTTCTCGGGCTCCAGCCGGCTCACGTACAGGATGTATTCCCGGGATTTCACCCCAAGCCGCTGCTGAATCTCGGTCGTTGGCTGCCTGCTACATTCCGCTCCGTAAGCGATCATCGTCGATGAAACGCCGTATTCCTTCTCGTAGTACTCCCGAATCACCGCGGCGTCCGTCACGATAACATTGGGAATAAGGGTCGCCAGATACTCCGAAATCCGGTAGTAGGCGCGGCCCGCCAATCCCCATTTTCGCCTCTTGCGCTCAATACCATCCACGTTCAGCGCGACCGGCGTGCCCGTACCACGAGGAATCGCGGCGAAGATGGCGTTCGCCGCATTGCAGATCAGCGCGGCATCAAACCGTTGCGGAATTGCGTGAATCACTGAAAGGAAGGTATGAGCCACCGTGTCGAGATGCTTCGTGCCGATCGTCGGAAGAATGACCAGCTTGACGCCCTTGTATTCCCGGCCGCTATAAACGATGTTGTTGGAGCGGCCGTAGACAGTTATGTCGTGGCCTCGAGCCGCCAGCCGAACGGAGAGCTCTTCAGCAAACGTTTCAAACCCGCCATAGTTCGCAGGTATGCCCCGCGTGCCGAGGATGGCCAACTTCATTGCGGGGGGATTATAGACTATGCAGATGAAAGACCTCGTCAACGCGCTCCGACTAGACCTTCCCCGTGCTTTGAAGCTCCTGGAAGTGATGGTCAACATGGATTCCCCCAGTGACGACAAAACTCTCGTCGACGGCCTCGTCCATTTCCTGGGTTCACATTTTCAATCGATCGGTGGCGCCGTAGAGTATGTGCCCTCCGATCGTTTCGGAAACCATCTCATCGCGCGTTTTAATGGACCGCCAGCGGAGACGCGAGTTCTGATCCTGGGACACACGGACACCGTCTTTCCCGCCGGTGAAGCGGAGAAGCGCCCCTTCAGGATCGAAAACGGCCGTGCGATGGGGCCAGGTGTATTCGACATGAAAGCGGGGATTCTTCTTGCCTGGAGCGCGCTAAAGGCACTTCAGCCGCTGCCGCGACCCGTTACTGTCTTTCTTTCGTCCGACGAGGAAGCCGGCAGCAGCTCGTCTCGCGAACTGATAGAACGGGAGGCGGGCGCTTCGGGCACCGTACTGGTGCTCGAACCGTCGTTGCCTGGGGGCGCACTGAAAACAGCGCGCAAAGGCGTCGGCCGTTTCACCGTCATGGCCACCGGCCGGGCGGCTCATGCCGGGATCGACCCGTCGCGCGGAATCAACGCCATTCAGGAAATCGCCCATCAGATTCTCCAGCTGCAGCGGCTGACGGATCCGCTGCGCGGCACCACGATGACTGTCGGACTTGTTCGGGGTGGAAGCCGCGTTAATGTCGTCCCCGCAGAGGCGGTTATAGAGATTGATGTTCGGGCTTCAAGCAACGAGGAAGCGGCCCGAATTACGGAGGCGATCCGCGCATTGCGGCCCCACCTTGAGGGCGCGGCACTTCACATTCGCGGCGGCTTCAATCGCCCGCCGATGGAACGAACTACGGAGACGGGAAGACTCTTCGAAATCGCTAGAATCGTTGCACAGGAACTTGGTTTTGAGCTGCAGGAAGGCGCAACGGGTGGCGGATCAGATGGAAACTTCACATCTGCGATAGGCGTTCCTACGCTGGATGGATTGGGACCTATCGGCGATGGGGCTCACGCGCTCGAGGAGTACGTCGAGATCGACTCACTCCCCGAGCGCGCTGCCCTAATCGCCGGACTGATTTCACGGGTGTGATGTTACGCCCTGCGCGAATTCGTCAGCAGAAGCGCAACACCTGTGACAAGAACGATGGCACCCAGCACCGGCGGCAGGAACACCGTCTTCTGCTTGTCCGCCGTAACTTCGATTGGGCCCACATCAACGACTGTCTCGCGGGTCACATAACTGAAGCCCTGGTAGACGACTGCCAGGGCTCCAATAATAATCAGGACGATCGCCAGCGTCTTCATCGACCCTCCTTCATATGAGAGATGGTCGTACTCAACAGGCCTCGCGCCACAAGTTTGCTTCGCGCTCAGCTTCCTGGCGAGCCATGCCATAACGCTCCTGGAGTTTGCCGACCAGGACGTCTTTTTTGCCGGCAATGACGTCGAGTTCGTCGTCGGTCAGCCGTCCCCACTGTTGCTTTGCTCTTCCTTTAAGTTGTTTCCAGTTGCCTTCGATTTGATCCCAATTCATGTTTGTCCTCCGATGGAAATTGCTAATCTGGCTCGAACTGAAGACCCGGTGCACGTTCCCGGGCCATTGATGCAACAGCCATCTAAACAGGCGTCCGACCCTGAATTAGACGGATAAGCACCGCAG
>DASTBJ010000604.1:0-4671 GCA_035712125.1 Terriglobia bacterium | reverse complement strand
GGAGGAACCCGGCCTTCCATCTCGCGAGGCTCGTCATTCGAAAAAGGCACGGCGCCTCCCGCCAGCGGTCGCGCATTGGGATCCACCTCGATAGGAGGCGCGTCTTCAAGCTTTTCACCGTCACTGACGGTCGTCACGTTTTGATTGCAGGAGGCGAGCAGAAGAACCAGGACTATGAATAGAATCTTTTTCATCAATGCGAAATACTCCTAGAAGGAAAGAAACTAAGAAATGGTTAACGTTCAATGGTCAATTGTTATTTGTTATTGTGGTGGCGCTTCGCGCCGCCTTTCTTAACGATGCCGCGCCGAAGGCGCATCCGCGAATAACAAATATCAATTAACCATTGAACGTTACCCATTTCCCCCATTTTTCAGCAACCCGGTGCGTGACTGAGCTTCATGTCCTGAAACTGTTTCCTCTGCACCTTCACGGCGAGTTCCAGCACCGCCTCTACGGCCGCACGAGCCTTATCCTGTTCCTCCGGTGACGTCGCATACCGGCTCAAAAAGCGGTGTCCGATATCCACGTGCCATCCTTCGTCAGGCTGGATGTGCTTTCGATAAAGCTCGGCGGTTGCTGTTTCCCCCGCGCGCTCACAGAACTCTATGAATTGATCGTTCTTCTTCAGCGCAAGAGCCTCACGTGTGAAATGCGCGCCCGCGACACGCTCAACAGTTGTACCGAATCCCCGCAGAAGATTGTACATGGGTCCGTACCCTTCGGCCGTCGGGTTGAAGCCGTTGAGACTGACGCCCATCGTCTCGAGATGCTTTTCGATCAGACCGTAATGGCGCGCCTCGTCACCAGCCTGCCGGGCAAGCGCCAGCTTGACGTCTACCTCCGGCGTGGACGGGATCCAAAACGCCGCAAGCTCTGCGGCTTCAAGTTCGTTTTTGAGAGCAACCTTCAGGCGTCGAACCACTTCAGAACGATCGGGCGATCCGGAATCGGCATCTTTCAACAGGTCGAGACTCGCGAGCTTCTCGCTGACATGGGCCTTCAACTGGTCGACAAAAGTCTGTGCTTCGCTCATTCGTATTTCCTCGGATCAGGGATTATAGCGCGTGCCTGTGTTATCTTGCCCCCATGTCGCTTTCGAGAAGACAGTTCTTCCGCGGTTTTGCAGGCCCCACTCCAGAACAACTCCGGGAACGACGGACGCGTCTCGTCGAAAACTTCGTGCGGACGAACCTGCTTCCTTACGACTTTGCAGTGACGGCAGAGCAAACGGATGAAGCTCTGGCGGCCGCCGTCGCCGGAATCGATCTCGCCAAAATAGATGATGTGATCCCGGCTCCGCTTCGAATGCAAATTCGCGACATCGTTGACCCGAAGATCGAGCGATGGCGCACCGAGTACATCCGCGCTGAAGAAGTGCGGCGCGAGGCGCTCCCGCTGATTGCGGAATTCCTGTCGATCGAAGCAACTCCGGACGACCGGGAACGACTCCGGCAACGATTCCTGATCCCTTATCCCGCGGTCCTCGAGGACGAATTGGAACGGCAGGTGCATGCCTGGTTGGGCGGCCTGTCCAACGCATTTTTGGCCGATTCCGACTCTGCCTCGATCCGGGAGCTGGTCTTTTCAGAACTCCGGTCCTGGTGCTAGACTCGCTTGTTTGAACTTATGGAGCCATTTGAACTGAGCAGGTACCGAAATATTCTCGAGAAGAAGCGAGACGAACTCCTCGCTTCCACCCCGTTGCGACAACCCACGACCGAACCGGGCTCGAAAAGCGGTGATTGGATCGACCAGTCCAGCCAGGAGAGCGACCTCCATGTTCACCTCGCGTTAAAGCAAACAGATACGAAGGTCCTGCGCGCCATTGAAGAAGCAATCCACCGCATGGATCAGGGAACTTACGGCATCTGTATGGATTGCGAAGAAGAGATCAAACCCGCCCGACTCGACGCTGTTCCCTGGACCCGCGTCTGCATTCAGTGCAAGGAAAAGCAAACCAAGGCTTGACGGATTTTTGACCCCAGCCGAACGTAGGGAGGATCTGGGCGAAGTCTGCCCAGACTCCGATTCCCGGGAGGATGGATGGCAAAGATCGACGCGTTTTTCAACCTCATGATGGAGGTGGGAGCCTCCGACTTGCATCTTTCCTCAGGGTCTCAGCCGATCGTGCGCGTACGCGGCGAAATGGAACGGATCAATCACCCTGTTCTGGAAAACGACGCGTTAAAAGCGATGCTTTATGAGATCGCTCCAGAATACAAAGTAAAGATCTTCGAAGAGACCGGCGACATCGACTTTGGGTACGAAATCCCAGGCATGGCACGCTTCCGCGCCAACTTCTTCAACCAGAAGTATGGCGTGGCCGCAGTATTCCGCCAGATCCCGTCAACGGTTCTCACGACGGAACAACTCGGTCTGCCGCCGATCATGAAGAAGTTCGGCGATTTGCACAAAGGACTCGTGCTTGTGACCGGACCGACCGGCAGCGGTAAATCCACCACGCTGGCGGCAATCATTGACTACGCCAACAAGACGCGCAAAGACCACATCATCACCGTTGAAGATCCGATCGAATTTGTGCACAAGAGCCAGGGATGCCTCGTGAATCACCGCGAAGTCGGCATGCACACGAAGTCTTTTGCGGCCGCTCTGCGCGGCGCGTTGCGTGAAGACCCGGACATCATCCTGGTCGGCGAAATGCGTGATCTCGAAACGATTGAACTCGCTCTGACGGCGGCTGCAACGGGCCACCTGGTTTTCGGAACGCTGCACACGCCAAGCGCGGCTAAAACGATCGACCGAGTCATCGATGTGTTCCCAGCGGGTCAGCAGAACCAGATCCGCAACACGTTGTCCGAATCGCTGAAGGCGGTCGTCGCGCAGAACCTGATGAAGCGTATCGATATAAAAGGACGCGTAGCTGCGCTGGAAGTCCTGGTGGTTACTCCCGCCATCGCGAACCTGATTCGCGAAGCCAAGACCTATCAGATTCCGGGCATGCTTCAGGTCGGGAAGAAATACGGCATGCAAACGCTGGACGACGCGATCATGGATGTCCTCAACAAGGGAATGATCAGCCCGGAGGATGCCTACTCGCGGGCCATCGACAAGACGAAGTTCCGTCCCCTCTTGAAGCATCCCCCGGAGGAGTGGCAATGACAAAGGCCGAACTGGATTACATCCTGTCGACGATGCTCGACGCCCACAAGGACGTGTCGGACCTGAACTTCACGGTCGAGAAGCCTCCGCAGGTTGAGACGTATGGAGAGCTGCGTGCCGTCCTTATGGACCCGCCGGTGGACCGGCTCACTCCGTTCCAGACGGAAATGATCGCGCTCGAACTTCTCAATCGGAACCGGCGCCTTACCGCCGACCTCATTGATACAGGCTCGTGCGACTGTTCCTACGCACTGGGTTATCGTGCACGTTTCCGCGTCAATATCTTCACGCAGCGCGGGCACTACACCATTATTCTGCGTCGCCTCACAACCGACATCCCGACGCTTGGGCAGTTGAACATGCCTCCTGTGTTTCACGAAATGACGAAGGAAAAGACGGGAATGATTCTCGTCACCGGCGCAACAGGGTCGGGTAAATCCACAACACTCGCGGCCCTGCTGAACGAACTGAATGACAGCAGACCCATCCACATCGTCACGCTGGAAGACCCTGTCGAGTTTGTCCACCAACAGAAAAGAGCGACGTTCAATCAGCGCGAAATGGGAAGCGACTTCAGCAACTTCGCAGCGGGACTGCGCGCCGCCCTGCGGCAGGCGCCCAAAGTGATTCTCGTCGGCGAAATGCGTGACCGGGAAACAGTCGAGATCGGGATTTCAGCAGCAGAAACCGGACATCTCGTCATGAGCACGCTGCACACGATCAACGCGGGCCAGACCATTGATCGCATCGTCGGTATGTTCGATCAGGAAGAACAGCACCAGATCCGGATACGCCTGGCGGAAACCATTCGCTGGATCGTGTCGCAGAGGCTTCTGCCTCGGATCGGCGGAGGACGCGTGGCGGCGCTGGAAATCATGGGCAACAGCCTTCGCGTCAAAGACTCCATCGAACACGGGGAATCCGAAGGTAAGACGTTTTACGAGATTATCGAAGCTTCCGCGACGTTCGGATGGAAGACATTCGACACGGCCGTCCTCGAACTCTACGACAGCGGCTTCATCACGGAAGAAACTGCTCTGCTCTATTGCTCGAACAAGGGTGTGGTCTCGCGTGGCATAGACAAGTTCAAAAAGATCAAGGGGCAGGACAAGACGGGTTCTGGTGGCCTGACGCTGGATCTTCAATACGGGAAGAGGAAATGAGCACAGAACTGGGAAGACTGGAATTCTTCGAGCTGGGCGACAAAACATCGCTGATCTGTTGCGATCCGCTGACGGCGGAGCCCGTAAGAGCGACGCTGAAATCTCTGGGATATAAGTCGCACTCTGCGGAAACTTCGGAATCGGCGATCGATCGACTTCGATATACGGCTTACGATGTCGTGATCATTCATGAGAACTTCGCCGGCAGTTCCCTACAATCCAATGCCCTGTTGTCTTACCTCGCAACCCTTCCGATGGCACAGCGGCGGCACTCCTTCGTATGCGTGATCGGGGAGTCGTTCCGCACATTTGACGCCATGCAGGCGTTCACGCAAAGCGTTCATGTCGTGGTCCATCCCCTCGACATGCCAAACTTCCCGGCGAT
>DASTBJ010000603.1:0-9821 GCA_035712125.1 Terriglobia bacterium | reverse complement strand
TTCCCCGATCCGTCCGCGAATCCTTATCTCGCCTTTACCGCGATGATGATGGCCGGTCTGGATGGCGTGCAGAACAAGATCCATCCCGGCGATCCGATCGACAAGAACCTCTACGAACTGGAAGGCGCCGAGGCCGAAAAGGTTCCGCATCCCTGCGCGTCGCTTGATGAGGCGCTCAACAACCTCAGCAAGGATCGCGCGTTCCTGACCAAGGGCGGCGTCTTCAGCGACGATATGATCGACGCCTATATCGATCTGAAGATGGAAGAGGTCACACGCTTCCGAATGACCACGCATCCCGTTGAGTTCGATATGTACTACAGCCTGTAAAAAGAGAAGTTGGTAGCGTAAAGGATCGGGGCCAGACGGTTGTGTCGTCTGGCCCGATTTGCTTTGCACCCGACGATCTGAAATCGGACGAGTCCGATTTCAGATGCCTTTAGCCGGTGAGTCACGTAAATTGAGGATTTTTCCGGCAGGCCGGCATCCACCCCACACTTTTGTCCAAACACTTTCGTGGGGTTGTCCCCATGGATTTAGTCGTGATAAAAGGCCTGCAACGCTTATGAACCTGCGCAAAGCCAAGTCGGTCGTCTTCGGCTGCCTGCTCGTTACCCTGCTACAGGGCACAGGTCTGGCACAGGACCCGGCCAAGCAGGACCAGCAAAGACGGATCGAGCTTTCCAGAGAGCTCTTCGTTGACACTCAAAAGCAGAATGCGCGCATGGGGCTGGAAACTGCTCCCAAAAGCTCCCTGAGGATCGAGCGGGAGTTCATCAATGCTGTTCCTCACTTCCGGCATGCAGTCGCAAGATACAGAGAAGCGATCAGCCTGAATTCCTCGCTGAAGGATCCCCTGAAATCGATTGAACGGTACGTGGATTTGTTCAAAACCTACTTCAAATCTACGAGGGTCGACGCACCGGACGTGGACAAAGGAGAATTCAATACGTTCTCGCGGAAAGATCTGCTCTGGGAGAGCTTGACCACCGCGGAACGTATGGATACGCAACTGCGTCTGGCCGTGCTCCAGATGCAGGAAGCTATCACCACCGAAACGGTTTCAATAGACACCGTGCTCTTCATGCGCGACCTTCACGGCGATCTGCTGCGCTTCGATCTACTTCTGTCCAAGGTGAGGTAAAAGGAACTGAGAGCTTCTCTCCTTCTTTTGAAAGACAGGGTTACGACTCCAGGGTCGCGGGATCCATTCGCGGAACCACCACATGAATCACCACCAGTGGGATGAGATAAGCCAGTTCACTATTTCGCCAGGACCTCGGCTTTCGAACCGTACCCGGTGCGTGCGCCTTTGTTGTCTCTTTCCAACTCCCTTTCGGAGCTGGCAATGGAAAACCCGACCTCGTACACAAGCTGAGCAATGCGGGTCATCTTCGGAAAGGTAATCTTCTCTGCGGTATCCGTGATCCGGTGGTAATCCGGATGCAACCCGGTCGTGAAAAACGCGATGGGGATACCCTTCGCCGCATAGCTGAAGTGGTCGCTTCGCGAATACACGCCTTCCGGGTCGTTGACGTCGTTTAACTCAAAGTCCAGCGTCAATGGACGCGTAGACCGCGCGTTGGTCTGGACCAGGATGTTGTGCAGGTCCGTACTGATGCGATCCGCACCGACAATGAACAGCGAGTTGGTGTAGTCGCCTTCGATATTGTTGCAGTCATCGCGGCCGACCATGTCCAGGTTGAGGTTGGCCTGGATCTTGTCGATAGGCACAACGGGAAAATCCGCGTTGAAACGTGATCCGTACAGGCCGCTTTCTTCACCCGAGTGCCACACGAAAACGACCGATCGCTTCGGCTTTGGTCCGGTCGCGAAGGCTTTGGCGACAGCAAGAACGGACGCCGATCCCGAAGCGTCATCGTCGGCACCATTACGGATAACATCCTGCTGGTCGACGGGAATGGCCGGTGCAGCGGGAGCTGTGCCTCGTGCCGCCTGGCCGGCGGGGCCATTTCCACGGGCGCCGGCTGCGCCGCGTGTCGGCTGCTGCACAACTCTGCCCGCAGCAGCAACGGCGGCCTGAGCTTCCGGACTTCGTCTGCGGCAGGCGTTCGCCAAGGGCCCTCCAGCGGCGGCAGTCTGGCTGTACCCAACATGGTCCAGATGGGCGCCGATGAGCACGTAGGTCCCTTTCAGCATGGGATCTGTGCCTTCCACCATACCGACCACATTTTGCGTGACCTGCTGAGAGATCACGTCGTAGGTGTTGTCGATGGTGACCGTTAATTTCGTGGGAAGCGACAAGGGCGCGATCGGCTCTCCTTTTTCCGCTTTCGCTCTAATTTCAGAAAAAGGCACAGTGCTACCGGCGAACAGCAATTCGAAGAAGGTTTCATCCGCAGTGAAGTTCGGTGTGACGATTGAATCCACGCGCTGCACGGTCGTGAGGTCCGGCTGTTGGGGACCGCGAGCACCCGCCGCCGGAGCTGCAGCGCCACGCCCCTGACCGCCTCTCCCGCGCAGGGCCTGCTGAGCCTGAGTTACAGCCGCATTCGCCTGGTTCAGCGCGGTGAGCGCCTGAGCCAACGCTTGTTCGGCCGCGGATGGTGCTGCCGGAGCCGGTGCAAACGTGATGGCGGCCGTCGCGCCCTGTGCGAGTCCGGCAGCCGGTCCTCCACGAGCGCCACGAGCGCCGCCACCCGCCGCTGCAGTTGCACCCGGGTCCGGTTGTGCTCCCCTCTGCGGAGGCGGCGCAAGATTGGGCACAGTCACAATCAACTTTCCCTTTAGGTCGCGACCTTGATAATCCGCCGGCAAACCGTATCCAAGGAATTCCGCGCCCTCAAACGTCAACGCCTGCTTACCGCCGGAATTGAGAGCAAACGTCACATGATCGCCGTGTTTGAAAGTTCGCGACTGGCCGCTCGCGTTGATGGTGACCGAAGAATTGCGGGTGACGCGATAGCCCTTCAATTTCACAGGCTGATAGTAGGTGCCGTTTTCGCCTAAAGGCTTCACGCCCCAGCTCTTCAGCAAATCCGCGACATACTGCGATGCGCGGCCGTATCCTTCGGTGAATACTTGCCGTCCCTGAAGTTCGTCAGACGCCAGGTAGGTCAGCCACTCCCGCATATCGGTCTCGGAAATCTGCGAGAAGCGGACACCCGTTGCGGGGACGGGCCCCTGCGCGAGCAGCCGCCACGGCTGTCCCCAGGCGACGGTCAGGAAAACGCCGAAGCCGATTAACATGTCGCGAGCCGCTCGTCTGTAGCGAGCCACTTTCATCGCTGCCTCCCCTGAAATGGCAAGTGGTTACGGTGCGCGCCATTATGGATTTACCATTCTTTTGGCTGCAAGCGGATTCATGACGCAGTATCATCCGAGCGCCCGCTACTGCGGTTCATCGCTAAGGAGAATGCATACATACCATGAAAGAATTTCAGATTTGCGGCCTCGGAAACGCCATTGTCGACATCTTCCTTGAGATCTCAGAGGCCGAATTTGCCGAGCTCGGTTTTGAGCGTGGCGGCATGCGTCTTGTGGATCAGGCGGACCAGAAGAAACTGCTCGAACGGTATCGGAAACACGAACCCAAACTTGTCAGCGGCGGTTCCGTCGCGAACTCCATCATCGCGTTCTCCCAGCTCGGAGGACAGGCGGCGTTCATCGGCTGCGTCGGCGATGACCGTTACGGGTTGTTCTATTCGAATGAGTTCGAGGAACTGGGCATCGACATCGGCAATCCGATTATCGTGAATGAAGAAACAGGCACGTGTCTTTGCATCATTACGCCGGATGCCGAAAGAACTATGAGAACCTGCCTGGCAGTCTCCAGTCACCTTGCCGCCCGGCACGTTGATCCGGAAAGGGTTAAGAAGTCCGAGTGGCTTTTTATCGAAGGCTACGTGTTTGCAAATCCGGATACCGGGCAAACTGCAATCCGCGAGGCGATCAAAGTCGCGAAAGCGAACGGCACCAAGGTGGCCATTACCTGCTCGGATGCGTTTGTGGTGAATGTGTTCGGGGATGCGCTTCGCGATGCGCTGAAACACACCGATCTGTTCTTCTGCAACGAAACTGAAGCTTGCGCCGTTACAGGGGCGACGACGGCGGAGGACGCGTTCAAGAAGCTAAACGGGAATATTCCGTCTGTGGTTGTGACCAATGGTCCTCATGGCGCCTATGTGCGTCACGGAGGAGTGACCACGCACGTGCCGGCGTTCCCATCGGAACCGAAGGACCTAACTGGTGCCGGCGACATGTTCGCGGGATCGTTCCTCTATGGAATAACGCATGGGGTCTCGCCGGACAAGGCGGCCCGGGCCGCGGCGTTTTTGTCACACAAAGTCATTTCGCAGGTAGGCGCGCGCCTTCATCACGGCACGAAGAATTACTGGAACGAGTGCCTCGCGACTCTGGCGTAAGCGGGCCGGAAAATCGCGGACAGAGGGGACAGACAAAAGGATCGGAAATCGGACGAAGTTAGTCCCGCGGATTCTCTCACCGGTACGCCGTCGCAAGCGTCCAGATCCCCACCAGCACGAATGCCGCACCGGCGACAATCTTCAACGTCGATTCCGGCACCAATCTCGCAACCGCGCCGCCTGCCAAGACCGCCAACAAGCTCGACAACACCAGCGCCGCGGCCGCCGCCAGAAAGACACCCGTCTTACTCACCGACGCATCTGTCGCGAACAGCATCGTCGCGAGTTGGGTCTTGTCGCCCACCTCGGCAATAAACACAGAAAGGAAGATTACAAGAAGCTGTTTCACGACGATGCCCTCAGGGAGTACACCGACTCCTTCATCCACGTCAGACCGCGTTTCCTAAAGTGCGGTTCCTGGTCCAGACAGTCGTATTCCAACAATTTCTCACAGCGAAACGCCCCGAACAGCCGCCGTATTTCCGCCTCGGGAACGGTAAAGGGCGGGCCGTGCATCTCCTGAGGGTCATACTCGAGCCCGATCAGCAAACCCTGGGCATTCTTCGTGAGAAGGGATTCCAGGTGCCGAACATACCCCGGACGCATCTCCAGCGGCAGCGCAATCAACGCGGCTCTGTCGTAGAACAAATCGAACTGGCCGACGATCGCCGTCGTCAAGTCAAAGAAATCACCAACATAGTAGGTCAGGTTGTTTCCGCGCAGCGTGGTGAACGGAGGCTCGTGAGCTTCCTTCAGCACGATACCCTGCTCCGACGCAAAGGCCTTGGCCGCCAGGAGCGACAGCTCGACACCGACAACATCGTGACCACGCTCGACCAGCCACCGCAGGTCTTCGCTTTTTCCGCACAACGGAACCAGCACTCTGACGAGGTCCGCCTGTGCAATTTCGGGCCAATAGCGTAGGAGCAGCGGGTTCACGCCGCTCAGGTGAAAGCCTATCTGATTCACATTCCAGCGGTTAATCCAGTATTCAGGATTCATCACGAGAGTCTACATTTCAGTATCTCCTCCGGCTACACTGAAAGCTGAATGCGACAGCTGCCCGTTCCTAAAGGCGTACTTTTTGACCTGTTTCACACACTGGCCACAGTTCCCCCACCTACGGCGGCAGGTGAGATCCCGATTTCCCAAATTCTTGGGGTCTCTGCCGAGGATTGGCACCGGCTTTACTACGATGACGACATTCTCGGTCGATGTCTCGGGCGTATCCATGACGGCACCGAGGCCATGCGTCGGGTGACACATGCTCTGGACCCGACGGTGGATGAAGCGAAAATCCTCGCGGCGGTCCAAAGCCGGAAGCGTCGTTTTGAGTTGGGACTCGTGCAAATCGAGCGTCCGATTCTTGAAGCGCTGGATCGCCTGCGCGAGCAGGGCGTGCGCATCGCCCTGGTGTCCGATGCCGGTGCTGATGACGTCGAAAGCTGGGAGCACTCCCCGCTGCGATCACGTCTCGACGCGACGGTGTTTTCCTACCAGCTGGGCGTGCGCAAACCCGATTCCAGGATTTACAACCACGCTCTGGACGCGATAGGCGTCCGGCCACAGGACGCTCTGTTTGTCGGTGACGGCGGAAGTGACGAACATCGCGGGGCACGGGCCGTCGGTATTTCCCCGGTTCTCGTCACCCGGCTGTTGCAGTCCTACTGGCCCGATAGAATTGCAGAACGACGCACCCACGCGGATTGGGTGTTCGAAGACGTTCCGGAATTCGTTGCCGCCTTACGGATTTAGGCATTCCTGACTTGCGACGAATTTTTTAGCAGCAGACATCATTTCACTGTCAACCGTTGCATCCCCCCAGGCGTCAGTAGCTTCAAAAGTGGCCTTTACCGACAACGGATCCTAACTTCCATTGGGAGCACGCTTATGACCCGATTTCTCGTTTTCGTTCTGCTCACGGCGATGACGGCATTGGGAACGGAGATCACGTCCCCGACTGGCTCGTCCGACAAAACCTCACTCATGACGTTCAACAAGAACGTCCTGCCTGTTCTTCAGAAAAACTGTCAGGTATGTCACCGGCCAGGTGGTGTTGCTCCAATGTCGTTCATGACATACGAGAGTACGCGGCCGTGGGCGAAGGCGATCCGGGAGGCCGTTATCAGTAAGAAGATGCCACCCTGGTTTGCCGAGCCTCATGTGGGCGAGTTCCGGAATGCTCCGAAGCTGGATGCGTTGGATGTCTCAACGCTTACGGCCTGGGCTGAAAGCGGAGCGAGCGAAGGCAACGCGGCGGACAAGCCTGCCGATGTCCAGTGGACCGACGGATGGCAGATCAAGCCGGACGTCGTCGTATCAATGCAGGAGCCGTATCGCCTTGCCCCTAGAGGCGCTGGTGAGGTCAAACAATTCCTGATTGAGAATCCTTTCAAGGAAGACACGTGGGTGTCGTCCATCGAAATTCGTCCCGGAGATCCATCCGTCGTGCACCATGTGATCCTTCAGATCCCGGAAGAGACAACTCCCGCTGCCGGGGCGGTACGGTTTTTCGAGCCACCGGCAGCTGCGCTTGAGAGTGCTCTTCGAGCACCTGGCCAGGCCGGTCCTGAGGCCGTTCAAATCGAAAGGCTTAAAGGTGAGCTTGCCACTCTTCAAGGTGAGCTTGCCACTAAAGCAGTCTTCTTTGCTGCTGGACAACGGGGCGGCAACGGTGGCGGGGTATATTCCGACGTCATTGCCCGGCTCCGCGAAGTAGAAACCGGCCGCGGCAATTTCACGACGATGGAAGCCGTCTACGCACCCGGCAGCCAGCCGATTGATTATCGGTACTCCGACTCCGCGAAATTGATCAAGGGCGGAAAGCCCCTTCGGCTCGAAGTTCATTACACGCCGAATGGCAAGCCCACGACCGATCTGACCAAGGTCGGCTTTACCCTGGCAAAGCAACCGGCTCACCGACAGTTCGTCATGATGGCGCCGGAGCATCTTATCGACCCGCGAAAGCAGATTCCCCCGGGTGCAGCCAACTGGGAAACCAGGGGCGAGTTGACCTTTACACAGGATGCGGAACTGGTGTGGTTCATGCCGCATATGCATCTTCGCGGTAAGGACATGACGTTCAAACTTATCTATCCCGATGGCCGGGAGGAGACGGTGCTGAGCGCCAAGTTCAACTTCAACTGGCAACTCGGATACGAAGTGGAGAAGCCTATCCGCGTGCCGAAAGACACAAAGATGATCGTGACCGCGCACCACGACAACTCCGCGAACAATCCGTTCAACCCGACACCCAATCAACCCGTTCGCTGGGGTGAAATGACGGCGCAGGAAATGATGCTTCCGTGGTTCGGCGTCATTGTTGACCGCGATGCAAAACCGGATCAGATCGCGATGTATGTACCTCCGGATCTGGACAGCCTGCCGCGAATCCGAATAAGGCCGGAAGCTGTTCAACCGAAGGTACTCGGGCCCCCCGTTGTTACCACCCCCAATCGTCGGTAACGGCGGACTGTCAGCCGCGGGTCTTCGATCCGCGGCTGACCTCAAACAATCGTGTCAGTTCTTAACACCGACGAGGCGTTTGGCGCCTCTGCCCATCCGCATAAATCCCAGATACATCCCCAGCAGGGATACGGCAATCCCGCCAAGACTAAGCACAATGACGACGCTGTACCAGACGGGAGGGTTGTAATACCAGAAGGAAAAATCGAGGCTGTGAAAGCCATTGTAGATCCACCGCTCGAATCGATCGAGACGATGAACCGCAGCAACCTGCCGGCTCATGGTTGCGTCGATGTAAATCCAGGTCTGGACCGGATCATCGAACTTGACGCGCAATACAGGCAGCGGCCTCTGGCCATCACGCGAGTAATAGTACGAGTCGTAGCTGGTCAGCAGCGTCGATTCGACGACGGGCACGTCCGGCCAGGTCTGCTTTACCCGTGACATCATGGACTCGACGCTGAACGGATCCGGTCGAACCTGCATCGTTCTCGCATAGATCAGGACACGATCGGGATCGACGCCGGACTGCGAATAATACGGCTGATGCGGGCGGTCTCTGAAGTCCTGAACGATCGCCATGCTGGACGGAGGGGCGGTACGCACCACAAAGTACGGGTCGCCCTGAATGCGGGCATAATCGACTTCCTTGATCTGGCGGTCGGGCAGAATCTGCTTCCAGGCAGCGGCGTCGATGGCGGGAAACTCACCGGGATTCAGAGGACCTCCTCGGAGTTCTCCTCTCAAATCGCCCTCCAGCGTAGGCCCGGCAGCCCAGCCCCATGGCTCCATGGACAACAATCCGCTGAAGACCCACGTGAATGTCAGAACACCAAACACGGCCCCGGCAATGTAGTGCCAACGCATCCAGCCGGAGTACGGAATGTACGATGAAATCTTCAGCAGCCGGAACGGCCGCCTGATTTTAAGCTGCGTGAAGGACAGGGTGATGCCGGCCAATGCAAGCACGCATCCGATCCCCGCCGTCCAGCAGACGACCTGGAACCAGACGGGCTGATTCGCGCGCAACGATTTGAAGTAAAACCAGTGAGGAATAGCTGCAACCCACGCGAGCGCGCGGCTACCGCGAGTTGTTTTTTGAACGACCTCGCCGGTTTCCGCTGAGACATATAGCTCGGTGCCGTCGTTGACGGTGATCTTGTGGAGAGGAAGTCGTCTTTCGGTCAGAGTCCACTGATCGCTCTCCGTCAGGAAGGTATGTTGCGTTCTCTCCGGGGGGTTCGCAACACCCAGGAACTCACCGGCGATTTTTAGAGCCGTAGCCTTGTCGATACCATCCAGAACAGTGCCGTCGTCTGCGAAGATCGTTTGGCCATCGATGTGGTAAACAGGCCGGCCCAGCAGCGAACGCACAGAGACGGTGCCCGCGTAGGTAGTTCGCTCTTCGCCCAACAGCCTGGAAGGAGTGAATTTGATTTGCGATAAATCGATGGTGGACTCGCGATACAACTTCTCACGCGGATTCAGCCGCGGCATGCCCCCCGCAAACATCATCCCGATTCCGGACACGAACCAAACGACGAACAGCAAACTCAGCGCGATGCCGAGATATCGATGAACCCCAATTAAGCCTTTTCGTATGAACTTCATGCGCAACTCCGTTCGCCGCATTTTAATCATGCCCCCATCCTGACCTCAAACGAATCTGTTGGCCCTCTGCGTGCAAGCTATTCTTATGTGCGTGTAATCACAGGACTAGTTTTGAGTTGTGAGTTATGAGTTCTGAGTAAAACCTTCTTACTCAAAACTCATAACTCACAACTCAAAACTTTTTAGCAAGGAGGTACAGACACATGATTTCCAGGGTGTTTGCCTTAGCGTTCGTTGTGCTGTTGGCGCTGCCCGCGGTGGCGCATCATCCATTCTCGGCGGAGTACGACTGGAAGCAGCCGTTTACAGTGACCGGAACGGTCAGCAAGCTGGATTGGGCGAATCCTCATGCTCACCTCT
>DASTBJ010000602.1:0-5835 GCA_035712125.1 Terriglobia bacterium | reverse complement strand
ATCGAAGAAGACCGCGCATCCTTGGATGATTCTGAATTCCGAAAACTCATCGATGAAGGAATCCGTGCTCACATCCAGGACAACCTTCACATTCGCGCGAGGCTTTCGGAAGCCTTGCGTGCCGCGTCCCTGCAAGGGGGAGCGCGCATCGTCGCGGATCGCGTCGTTCGAGCACTTGAAAACATCGAAACCGATCTCTGCAATGTTGCGGTTGTCGTGCGCAACTACACCGCATACCTTTTCTCGAGGCTCGAAGCTTTCGACGAAGAATCTGCCAACGATGACAGAATCTCAACCGCTGCGGACCTGCTGTTCGAATCGACCGGCGATCGAAGCGCCGCCGAGACGGCCCTCAATGTGCTTTGCCAGACACTGACGCCGGTGAGTTCTCGCGTGCTTGCGCATGCGGTCTCCGAGCCGCTCCTCGATGAAGATCTTGAAGAGCGCGCTTACGCAGCGCTCAAAGCGACATGGCCGTTGCCGCGGCACTTCATGCTTTACAGCCTTCGGGAGCATCCTCATGAAGACATTCCGATACGCTGGTTCGAGGTCTTTGTCGAAGTCGACGAACTGCTCACAGTTGAACTTGTTCTGGAAGAACTGCGAGCCCATGGTGAGAATGCCGCATACGCGGAGGATCTTGCCGCGCTGCTGGAAGCGCTTCACGCAAGCCGTGATCCCGAACTCGAAGACAAGATTCTGGACGCTGTGAATTCGACGTCAACAAATCCGTCAATCCAGCCGCTTCTGCGAAAGTTTCTGGAAGAACACCGGCCGGTCGAGACGGCGGGGGAAACCTCATGGGCGTTGCGTTCCCGCGCGATTCAAACAAACGTTCAGTACCAGACGGCTGCGAGCCTCTACGACAAGGGCGAAAAAGCGAAATCTCTGGAAGTACTTACGTCAATCCTCAATGAAGATCCGGAGTATCCCTTTGCCCTTATGTTGAAGCGATTAATCGAGCGTGCGGCAAATCAAGCTTAGCGGTTCGGCTCTCGTCTTACTTCCCCACCATGTGCGGAAGATCCTTGTTGTTCTCCTCGCAGATGCTCTCGATAAGGTCCGTATCCGGCACAAGGCGCCAGCTCAGCGTCACATTCCACGGCTTTGTGTAAGCCTTGGGATCGTCGATCGTGACGTCGATGTTAATGCGACCGATGGTCGGGCGGGTGTAGCGTTCGATGACGCGCAGTGCTTCGGTACCCGGCAACCCTCGCATATCGAGCCATGTCTTTCCGTTTTGTCCAATGGTTTCGATGACGAGCGTGTCGCCTTCCCACTTTCCGACGGAGTACCCCATCCATGTCGGTTGTGCGTTCTTGGGCAGCGGGCGGCCGTCCATGAACACCTGGCGATAAATCGTTCGTGATTCGTACAGGAAGACCAACAGGTCGGGCGTTTGTACAACTTTGAGTCCGTCTGGAATGTTGTTCTTCTCGGGTATACCCGAAGGCAGGCATCGAACGCCGGGATGGTCCTTCCCGTTATTCTCAATGCGCTCCTTGTAAACTTCGGCAGCCCAGGGCTGAAGCGGGACAGTTTCTTTGAGGTCCGCCGCAAGGTTCATAAGGTGCCTCACAGCCTGAACCGGCATCCAGAAACCGGAAAAATCGGGCTTCCCGTCCGCGGTTTTTCGTGGCGGCGCATTGAGGTCCACCTTTCCGTCCGGCGTGCGCGGCATGTTCTTCCAGGGATAGGGTTCCCATTGGGCTTCGGCGACACCTGCGCCCAGCCAGAGAATGACAAACGTCGTTAAGAAGATATGCCTCGCGGCTCCCGGGATATGCGTCATGATGAACTCCTTTTGCACACCGGATTCTAAACCTCCCTCGATAGGAATCAAAGCCAGGTCGTGACCAAGCTGGGGTTTGACCTACATGGCCGAAAGAACGTAGTGTGCCGGATGGTACAACTTACGGGAGGATCTTAGATGCGCTACCTCGGAATTTTACTCCTGCTCTCGGCCGTGATTCTGTCGGCATACGCGCCGGCGGCAGCCCATCACTCTTTCGCGGCTGAATTCGACGCCTCCAAGCCGATCACGTTAACGGGCAAGGTGACCAGGGTGGAATGGACAAACCCTCACGCTTTCTTCTATATCGACGTCAAGGATGAGAAGACGAGCGAGGTGGTCAATTGGGCGGCAGAGCTCAACAGCCCCAACAGTCTGATGCGGATGGGCTGGACGCGCGACTCCATGAAGGTTGACGATGTGATAACCGTTCAGGGTAGCCTTGCGAAGGATGGCAGCAAACTGCTAAACGCGCGAAATGTCGTCAACACCAGCAACGGGAAACGAATCTTCTTCGGCGAAGCACCCACGCAGTAATCCAGACCGCTAGTAATCGCTGCAGGATTTGAAGTAGGCGCAGACGGGACACTTCAACTCGCACTTGTGTTCCTCCAAACCCGCGCCGCAGTTGGGGCACGTCCGTTCGAGCTTTTCCAGGACGTCTCGATTGTCGCGGCGGCCCGGATCAGGCTTTACGGTCGTCGTGGGGTTTGTCATCCTGCGTCTCTTTTCCGAAATACTCGGCCAGATGGCCCAGGATGGTCGCGGCGTCGCCGGGGCGCCCTTCGAAGGTTGTGATGCAACGCGAACGCCGCCATCCACTTCCGCGCTTCACGCCGACGATGATGTACTCGTCGAAAAAGCCGCTTTCCTTAAGGAAACGCACGGCGGATTCAGGCGTAAATTCGTTAACACGAAATTCGCAAACGCTGATCAAGTCCCGAAGTCGTTCCGTCTCTTCCGGCTCAGCCAGTTCGAGAAATGGATCAAGGCCGTGGACTTCGCAGCGGGCAGGCGGTTCGCCATTCTGCGAAAGGGCTTCCAGCTGTGCTTTGACAAACTCGCCGAGAGCGCAGTCCTCGAAGCCTTCAATTACAGGCCCGGTGCGCTGCGACGACATGAAGAAAACACCTTTGCGGGGAACGAGACGGCCGGAATCATCCACTTCACCAAGAAGCGCCGCTTCTTCGACGGACGGGCAGAGCAAAGCCAACGGACGAATCGTGGATCGGCGCACACTCTGGGGCGGCACAAAAACTGTGTTCCGAATACGAAACCGCAACTCAACCATCAGTCCCTCCTCGACACCCGCTAATGCAGAAACGGGCAACACATTTATTAAACGTGTCTCGGACAGAAGAGGTCCGTTCAGGAGCTATGATAGCCGGACTTGGCGCGGACCTTGACATCACGCCCGGGAACTTCCACTCGGATCGCGTGGTATCCGGGCCTTCGAGAAGTGTAGTAACCAATGTAGTACTGACGGGCGAGTTCCTGTCGAATGCCGTCCATGGCCGGCTGGATCGGATCGTTCCGGCGCAGGTAGATCGCGCGGCCACCTGTCTCCCTGGCAAGTTGGTCGATCGTGTGCTCATCGATCAACACCCGCGCTCCGATTGGAATGAAGTACAGCAAAGCTCCGGCTTTTTGGGCTTCCAGCAGAACGTCTTTAAAGCCCGCTCTGCTGGCGGTGTCGATACCATCCGTGAAAACCAGCAGGGCTTTTCGGTCGGATTTCTGGCCGGAGACTTTTCTGAGGCCATCCACCAGGCTGTCGAATAACACGGACGTTCCCTGAGCGGTGAGGAGTTTCATCGTGGATTGCAACTCCGAAAGCGAATCGCCAGCTTCATGGAGCGTGCGAACACGCGTGCCGAACGTCATAACGAAAAGCTGATCGAGGCCTTTGGACTTCTCGACAAAGTCCAGCAGTCCGGTCTTCATCATGGGGAGGATATCGACCATGCTCAGGCTGTTATCCAGCAGCAGGCCGATTGCCGAGTCGACATGGTCCTTAGCGAAGACCGCGACCGTCTGTTCCACGCCATCTTCGTAAATCCGGAAATCGCTCTGCTGGAGGTCCGTCACGTAGCGGCCTCCGGAATCCTGGACGGTCAGCACCACATTGACGAGATCCACGTCCACTCGCAGCGACTGCTGAACCAACCCGCCCGGCGCCCCACTGAGTACCATGGTAAGCAGCATGCCGAAACATGCCAGGCACACAGCCTTGCGTGTCCATCGAACGGATTTGGAGCGGGCTGGAAGCAATGGTTAATCCCCTCGGCCAATCTCACCGTATAGACGGTAAAGGTCTGGATTTGTCGGAAAGATTCGCATGCCTGTCTTGAGCAGCTTCAGAGCATCGGACGTTCGTCCCTCGGTCTGGTAAAGCTTCGCGAGACGCGCATAAAGCTCAGGCTCACGGTCGAATCCGTATCGAAGAGCAGTCTCATATTGCAGCGCCGCCTGTTTGAGGTCCTTCTGTTCTTCATGAAGCTGTGCCCAGCGGTAGCGCGCCCAGAAGCTGTACGCATCGACTTCGATTCCCTTCCGTAATGCCTTGATGGCATTTTCCGCATCCTGTGCAGCGAGGTAATAGTCCCCGAGAATTCCATACTGATGGCCCAGAGCCAGAGGGATCGTTGCGACATAACGCTCCATCCACAGCGCGCCATTTACGTAGTCCTTCTTGATTGCGTGGAGTTCGGAAAGCCGTTTCAGGGGAAGCTCGCGTTCGGGTTCCGCGTTAACAGCTGCCTTGTAGTGTTCGATCGCGGCGTCAGCATCTCCAAACTTCTCTCGGATCAGACCTCGCATCTCCTCGATCGACGCGATCAGGTAATGCCCTGGATTCACGAGCGCTGCGGCCTGGGTCAGGTCAGCATCAGAGGTCTGCAGGTCTCCGCTGTCATAAGAAATATGAGCCCGGGCCAGGTGCAGCGAGGCATCATCCGATCTTTGGGTCTGGCTCAGGACCCCGAGGGCCTGGCTGGCCAGGTGGGGTCGTTCCATATCGAGGAATGGCTCGATCAGGCTGCTGTAGACGCGCTCCGGGTTTTCCAGTTCCGTTCCCTCCGGAATCAGACCGTCCTTGTTCTCGTACAGCAAGTTCACATTCAGCGAGCGCGTCTCGCGGAACAGCTGCCGCGGCGCGTGGAACTCCAGAAGCGGGAGGTCATCGCTGTTATGCCCTCCATTGGCAGAGAACTTTCGAACGGTCTCGCTGCCCATCACGTAGTACGCAAGCAACCCTTCGGCGCGTGGGATTTTCAGGTAATCGCGCATCTCGCGCACAAGCCGCGGATCGTCGGCCGCCAGTTGAACCCATCGCGACAGATTCAAACGTTGCGGTTGGCGGGTTCCAATGACGATCAGATCCCCTGACGAAACCCACACCGAAACGTGCGGAAACTTTTCCTGAAACTCTCGAAGGATCATGCGGAGGTCTTCCGGATCGAGTTCGTACAACTGAATCCACTGCGCAAAGACTCCATCCGGCTTCAGGACCTGTGCTGCGCGTTCATAAAACTCCGACGTGAAGAGGCTGGCGACACCGGCGATCCACGGATTCGAAGGTTCGGAGATGATCACGTCATACTGTTTGCGCGTGACGTTCATGTAGTTCCGCGCGTCGTCATAGATGATGCGCACCTTCGAGCTTTCGTAACTCTTCCTGTTGAAATCGGCGAATTCCGGCGCTGCGCCGATTACGGCATCTTCAATCTCCAGACAGTCGATCTGCTCCACTTCCTTGTAGGCGGTGACAGCCCCCACAGTGATACCTCCACCGTAGCCGATGATCATGGTGGAACGGGGCGTGGGGTGATAGAGGACAGGAAGATAGCCGATCATCAACTGCGTGATCATGTCGGCTTTGTTCGAGGCATCCACCTTGCCGTTCGTGCGCAATCCCACGTAATCCTCGCCCTTGCGCACCGAAATCGTCGCGTTGCTGCCGTCCTTGAAATAAACCACGTCGGTATCCTGATAGTTCTCGCTGATGCGGAGTTGGGGACGTTCCTCGAAGGATCGCGCGTAAA
>DASTBJ010000601.1:0-9782 GCA_035712125.1 Terriglobia bacterium | reverse complement strand
ATCCGTATTCGTTCGACCGAACGGACCAGGACGGCGTTTTTGAGATTCGTGGGTTGCGCCCCGGCTCATACAGGCTTTACTCCTGGTCCGTCCTGGACGAAGGCGCTCTGTTGAATCCGTCATTCCTGAAGGCGTTTGAAGGACGAGGAACGGAGATACGAGTCCACGAAGGGGCTACGATTTCGCATGAACTCAGGATTCTGGACGAAGAGCAGTAGCTCACGCCTCAAACAATCGCAACCGGCGCAGCAACACGTCGACCAGGTACAGTGCCAACGCCAGCGACGCCAGGAACGGCCACAGGCGGGTATGGACATTCACCGTTTCGCCGCCAGCGTCAAAGATTTCGGGTCCGGCCGCCTGATAGACGCCGCCCGTCCCTGCACTCAGATCCCGCAGAACCTCGAAGTTTGGCGGGTAGAAGTGATATTCGTCGGGATACGAAAACTCGAGAGTCCGTGAAACGCCACTCGATGCATCACCAAGTGTTCGAAACACGTACGTGCCGTCCTGGTTCAGCGGTACGCGCGTCTCATACGCTCCAGGCCCAACCTGCGGAACCTCAATTGTCGACGACGCCTGCGCGGGATCAACAATGCGGAGTTTGGGATGAAGCAGATTTCGAAAGCGGCCGTCTTTTTCGACGGCATTGATCGTGATCAAGGCTTCATCGCCGTCACGCGTCACCTGGAGATCGAACTCGTCGTTGTCCTGACGACGCATCGTTTCGCGCAGCAGCTGGGCCCAGAACTTCGAATAGTTGTTCCACTTCAGCCATTCGGCAGCCCATCGGTCTTTCACGTCAGAGGTGAAGATCGCAGATTTCCCCAGAGCGTATTGCCAGCGTGCCAGTAACGGACGTTTCCCCGGTGTCTCGAGGATCACCTCGGCGGTGGACTTGGCTTTCGTCGCCACGTAACCCAGCAGCTCCGGAGCGGTCTTGAAATCAATTCCCTTAAAGGCTTCGATATTCTTTTTCACCGCCGGCACAAAATTTTCTTCCTGCAGCGATTTGCCGGCGGCTAACTCGGTTTCATCCTGGAAAATTTGAGGGACGGTCTGCGGATTCTCCACGTAATAGGCCCGCCCACCACCCCAGGTGGCGATGTTTTCCATCAGCACGCGGTCTGACGCTGCGGTGACGGCCACCGTCGAGACCGTAATCTTGTCCTTCACCATTTCCTGCGACAGCCCTCTGAAATCTTCGGCCGGGGTTTGCCCGTCAGAGAGCAGAATGATGTGTTTCGTCTCGCCCTCGGCCCCCTTGAGTTGCTCGTAGGCCTCGCGCAATGCCGGATAAATGTTGGTGTTTCCCGTCGCAACAATCTTGCTGATCGTCTGCCGCATCGCTTCCTTGTCTTTAACCTCGGCAATCTTAAGTGCCCACTGGAAGTTGTAATCGAACGTGAGCACGCCGAAGCGGTCGTCTTCCTTCAGCAGCGCCAGCGGCGCTTTCGTGGCTTCCTTGGCGAGATCCATTTTCGAACCGGCCATACTGCCTGACCGGTCCAGGACAACAACCATCGTGATCGATTGGCGTTCCTTGTCGGTTTCGAAAGTGACCGGCAGGACCTCCTCCACCGTTGAACCTGTGTAGCCGTCCTTGCCGTAAGTGTTCTCGCCGCCTGCCAGCACGAACCCGCCGCCCAGGTCGCGCACGTATGTCGCAATGGCCTGCATCTGCTGCTCGGTGAGGTCTTTTCGATCGACATCGCTGATGACAACCGCGTCATACCGATCCAGCCGGTCTGCCGTTGTGGGTAGTTTATCCGCCGTCGACACTTCGACCTGAAATCCTTCAATGGTGAGCGCGGATCGCAGATAGCGCGCACTAGGCGCGTAACCCTCGATGTACAGAATGTGGGGTTTGCCTAAAACGGCGGCGGACTTTCGAAAGACATTGTTATCCGCTAAGGGATCGCCGTCCGTGGTCACCCTGGCTTCGAGAACGATCGAAGAGCTATCGTCCTTTACGCTGGTTGCGAACGCAATGCGGTTGAGCGCCGGCGTCAGCCGGACCTTGCGCTTTTCGAGAAGCCGGTCCCCATTCCTCAATTCAATTTCGGCAGGACCACCTGCCTGACTATAGACGTGCACCTCGACCGGGAACTGTTCTTCGGCGGTAACGGACCCGGGGGCAAGCATTGCTTCGATCCATGTGTCTTTCGACGATCGTGCGGCGAGCGTTCTGGTGTAAACGCGTACGCCGTCCAGTCGCAAGTGCTCCACGGCCGCGTCGAGATTCCCGGCGTTCGCATTGCCGTCTGTGAGCACAACAAGCCGCTTGATGTGATCCGACGGGAACGAACGCGCGGCGTGGTCCAGCGCACTGGCCAGCGCCGTTTTGGTCTGGTTGATTGCGCCGGGTTGTGTCTTGTTCCCGACAGGGACTCTGCCAAGAGCGTCAACGGTGTCGAACGCCAGTGAGTTGGAACCAAATGCAACGAACGTCGAAGACGACGCACCGCCTGCCGCCTCGGTTTTGCGTATCCACGACAGGCCTTCCTGGATGGCGTTCGGGCTGACGCTATGCGATACGTCGAGAAGGTAAACAACAGCCAGGCGCGCGGAAGATCGCAGCAGTGTGGGCTGCATCATCGCAAGGGCGAGAAGGACGACGAGAAAACACCGGATCACCAGCGATAGCTTCTGGTGTTTGGGGCTCAGATCGACGGCCGACCTGCGCTGGATAAGGACCAGTACCGGAATCAGCAACAGAAGCGCCAGTGGCCAGTAGTACTCGAAGATCAGGTTCATCGAATCGGGCACCTCACACAGTCACGCCTCGATGATAGGTGAACCACTCCGCCACCAGCAGCAGCACCGCCGCACCGATCATGTAAACCCAGAGTTCCTGCTGAAGCCACCCGGCGCTGAGCGCCGCCGGCCGGTCTTTAAGAGAAACGGTCTTGTTGAGGTTGGAGTACTGCGGGCTTGCGAGATTCACCGCGATGTACTGCCGGGTATCTTCGTGAGTCGCCACGTAGAGACCTGGTTCGACTGCTTCGAAGATTGTGGCGTTGCCCCGCGAATGCGACTCGGTGAGATCCCCGTTCAGCTGTCGGATCTCTGCCTGCGCAAGGGGCACGCTGATCATGCCGGGTTGTTTGCGCACAGCCAGCGCTTCGCGGCTCAACCATCCCAGCGCGTTATCGACAAACAGCGGAAACCCGCTGTGCAGCGGAAAGTCGGAATTCTTCAGGCTGAAGGCCATCAGAACCCACCGCGGACGTTGTTGTTCCGGCGATGCCAGAATGAGAGGAGCGCGATCGGCCGATTCCGCGAGCACCTCCGAACCCGTGTTATCAATCCGGACAGCACGTTCGAGCGCGACGTCGTGCAGCGAGACATAACGCATCACCGGATGATCTTCAGTCCAGGTCGCGAATCGTGGTTTCAATAGCGAGCCCCTGGATTGCGGCAGCCAGGTTGCGTTGGGGATTTCCCCAATCAACAGGGCCGGCCGAGGCGGTGGATTCGCCGGAGCAAAACCGTCGAAGACATACGCGTCGAAACTCGGATCCGGCTGATACTGAGTCGGTTTGATGATCGTCAAATCCACGAGTGGATCCAGCTTCAGCAACGCTTCCAGATAGGGACTGCCGTTTGTGACCAGAAGAGTCTTCGCTGTGCGATCGATAGGCAGATACGCAAAGGCGACATCGTCGAGCGAAAGCGCATCGCCTCCCGCCTGGATCGTGGCGCGGACACCACCGCCTTCGAACTTCGACAGATCAAAAGGACCACCAAACTCGCCGCCTGCCTTGAGATTCAGGGTGCGCTCGATCTGCTGGCCGCCGGTGCCAGAGATTGTCAGGTGCGTTTCTCTGTCGCGGGTGCCGTAGTTATGAATCTCCAGATAGGCCTCATAAGCCAGAGCGGACGTCGCGGTCGCCCGGATCTCAAAAGCGGTGATGGCAACATTGTCGGCTTCTTCGAACACCGATTCGCGGATCGTGCCTCTTGGCAGCGAAACAGGGACCACGCCGTCGGTGATGAAGCGAACGTGCACCGTCTCCGGATCTTTCTCGGGGAATCGTGGCGTTCCAGCGACGGGTTTCATTCGCTCGATGGCCTGACGAATCTCGCGTCGATCCGCAGTCAGCGCGGCATCAATGCGTCCGGCCGTATCCGCCACGCGGAATTCCGAACTGGGAGCGCTCGCGTTGACGGTTCGAAGTGCCGCTTCAACAGCGTGATCCCATCGTGTGCTGCCATCGCTTGTGCGGGCCAGCATCGACGGAGACGTGTCGAGCACCAGCAACGTCGGCTCGACACCTCCTGTAAGCAACTGGACCTCGGGCCTCGCCACGGCCAGAGCAATCAGGAGGCCGATTAGAACTGCGGCAAGAATGGATATGACGCGACGAAGCTTTTCCCAGAGGGATTGCGCCTGACGCTCGTCCAGGACTCTGCCCCAGAGCAAGGACGACGCGATGACCAGCCGGCGGTGCCGCAGTTTGAGGAAATACAAACCGACAATTGCGCCTGCCGTGATCAGCGCCAGCAGCGCCGCCTGAAAACCTGTGAGCGCCAAGAACCTCATTTAAGGAATCTGCCCTGCCGGAATACTTTCAAAACCAGCTCTTCAAACGGGAAATCCGTGACCGTTCGAACATAACCCAGCTGGTACTTGCTGCAGTAACTTTCAATATCCGTACAAAAACGATGATACTCGGCTTTGTAAGATGCGAGGAGGGATGGTGTGACGGTAACTTCGCGGCTGACGTTATTTTCGGAATCCACCAGGACGAGTTCTCCCTTCAGGGCCGGGTCCACCTCTTCGTGGCTCGCGACGTGAAGGATGAAGATGTCATGTTTGAAATGCCGCAGAATATCCAGGCCACTCTGAAATCCCGACGTGTCGAAGAAGTCGGAGATCACCACGCATAGCCCTCGCCGACGTGTCTCCGTGCAGTACGTCTTGAAGGATTCGCGGGCATTGGTTTCGCCCCCGGTTGTCATCTCCTCCAGGAACTTGAAAACCCGGAAGATCCGCCCCTTGCCCCTTTGCGGTTGCAGTTCGCCCTTCACCCTGTTGGCGTATGCGACCACGTTAACGCGGTCAAGATTCGAAAGGCCGATGTAACACAGCGCTGCCGCCACCCGCCGCGCATAGTCGAACTTCGACGGATTGCCGTACGACATGGACTGACTGGCATCGACGAACATATAGATCGGAAGGTCCTCTTCTTCTTCGAAGAGACGAAGGATCAGCTTATTCAGCCGGAGATAGGCCTTCCAGTCGAGATGACGGAAGTCGTCCCCCGCAACGTACTGGCGGTAGTCCGCAAACTCCAATCCCGTTCCCCGGCGCATGGCGCGCCGTTCTGCCTTGAGCTGTCCCGCAAAAAGCCGCTTGGAGAGAATGCTCAGGTACTCCAGCTTCTTTAGGAACTCATCGTCGAATAGTGAAACTGTGTTTGTCGCCATGACTGTGCTGAAAGAATTGCAAATCCGAAATTGGAAATCTCAAATCGGACCCCGTCCAATCTGAGATTTCCAATTTCGGATTTGCAATGCAGGATTCGTCCAATTTCAAAATTTCTTCTTAAATCCCCCTTAGTTCGGCTGGGGAATACTTTCCAATATCTCCTTCAGTATCGTGTCGGGATCAACTCTCTCCGCCTCACCCTCAAAGCTCAGGATGATTCGGTGCCTCAACGCTCCCATAGCGCACGATCGAATATCATCCGTCGACACGTAAACCCGGTTATTCAGCAACGCGCGAATCTTCGCTCCCACAATCATGGCCTGAGACGCTCGCGGGCTCGCCCCATGCCGGACGAACTTGTTGGTCAGCCCGTGGGCGAACTCGGTGTTCGGGTGGGTTGCCATCATGATGCGAATCGCGTATTCCTGGACCGGCCTCGCAATCGGCACCGCCCTTACCGTTTTTCGCATTTCAAGAATCTGGGGGCCGTCGAGCACGCGTTCCACCTGCGGTTCCTGGGCTCGCGTTGTGCGGTTCAGAATGGTGTGGAGGCTTGCCATCGTCGGGTAGTCCACTTTCAGTTTCATGAAGAACCGGTCGAGCTGCGCTTCGGGAAGGGGATATGTTCCCTCCATTTCCAGAGGATTCTGGGTTGCCAGGACGAAGAACGGCGGCTCGAGTTTATAGGTCTGCTTGCCTATCGATACTGTCTTCTCCTCCATCGCTTCCAACAGCGCGGATTGAGTTTTCGGCGTAGCCCGGTTGATTTCGTCTGCCAGGACGACATTGGCAAAGATCGGTCCCTGCTGGAACTGCAGGAACTTCTCGCCTTCGGCATTCTCCTGCACGATGTTGGTGCCCGTGATGTCCGCAGGCATGAGGTCCGGCGTGAATTGGATGCGGGAAAACTTTAGATGCACGACGTCGGCGAGTGTGGAGACCAGCCTGGTCTTTCCCAGCCCCGGCACTCCTTCGAGAAGGACATGGCCATTGGAGAGCAGGCTCATAATCACGCACTCGATGATGTCGTCATATCCGACGATCACCTTGGCAACTTCCTGCTTCACGCGGGTGAAGAGTCTCTGGAACCCCTCGACTTGTTGTTCGATTGCTGCGCTCATTTGGTTTGTGTCGTCGGCTTGACGGCCTGAAAGTAGTTTTTTATCAATTGCCGGCTTTCCCAGGGAATGCGTTCCTGGCTGAGCAGATCTTTCTGCGCGGGAGTGAGGTTTGAGGGAGCATTGCGGTAATCCAGCTTGGACCGTTCCTGTTCGCCGGCGGCTTCGAGATCCTTCTGGGGTTCCTGACCCTCACCTGCCTCGACTTTGAGGGCTTCCTTCTGAAGCTGAACTTCGAGGATTGTGGCTTCGCCTTCGAGAGGCGCGCTTTTTGTCGAGCCGCCGAAGGCATTTCCGCCCTTTCCGTCGGCGGCGACGTCAGACTGCCCGCCGGAATTATCTCCGGGCTCCCCGGCTTCACCCCCGGGTTCTCCCTCGCCGCCTTCTCCAGCTTCTGCCTGCTCACCTGGAGGCGCTTCGCCAACCTCCTGTTCGCCGGGTTCCCCGGCCTCTCCGGGAGACGGCTGACCTTCCTTGGTGTTCGGGCCACCGGTCTTGCTGGACTCCATTGCTTCGCCAGTCTCGTCGGTCGCCCCTTCCTCGAGGGCTTCGACCAGGTCGCCAAGTTCGTCCCCAGCCTTGCTGCGGAGTTCCTGGTCGGCCAGTTGTTGCGCCAGGCTCTCCAACTCCTGGCTGATGCGCTCAAGGCCTGCGCGGCTCGCAGCGCGATCGCCTTTTTGAACCGCCGCACCCGTTGTCTCGAAAGCGCGCGCAAGGTCCTGGAGACCGCTGCGAGGACGCTCCGATGCTTGAAGAAGCTTCTCGGCCATTTCCCGAAGATCCGCCGGCGGTATGCTGTCGAATCCCTCGCCCAGTTGGTGGATCTGCTCCGCCGCAGCCCCCAGATCGCCTCGGATCATTTGTTGCGCTGCTGTTTGAAGAGACCTGGCCTGGCGAAGGATTACGGCCATTTGCCCGAGGCCGTTGGCCATGTTTTCTGCGTCGAGGTCACCGGCTTCCAGCTCTTCCTGGAGCTCTTCAAGCTGTTTCACTGCCTCGTCGACCGAAATGTTCCCCTGTTCAAGGTTCTCAATCAGATCCTCGATCTTTTCAGCGATTGCCGCGTTCTCTGCCGCTCTCGCTTTTTCCAGCAGTTCGAGGGCGTTCCTCAAACTTTTGCGTTCTTCTTCCGTGAGCCGGAATGGAGGAGCCGCCTGAAGAGCGAACCAGTTGTAATTCAAAGAGAGCGGAACGAAGTTCAGGGCCACGAGCACAAACAGCAAACCCGCCACCAACCACGACGCGCGCGGGAAGCGACGTGGGAACAGCGTGTCCAGTCGCAGTTTGCCGGTCGTATTGGCTGTGTATCGAATTTGCGCATCCACCCAACGGGACTCCCGTGGATTTTGGATGAACCAGTAGGCTGTCTTAAGCTGATCGTTCAGGTGAGCTTTGCTGTCGATACTGCCCGCAATGTGGTTCAACGAGCTCTTTCCAGTCCAGCGCATGAGAATCCAGATGAGGGTCGTGATTGCCCAGACTCCCAGGAAGATCACGACAGTTCTGCCGCGGAACAGAAAATAGAGATCGAGTAACTTGAACACTACAGGGACAACGAAGGCGATGGCCAACGTGATCGCTATGTCATTGAAACGCTTGTTAGAACGCGCGCGCTTCTCTGCCTTCTCCAGGAAGTGAATGATAAGCTCTCTATCTGACATCGAATGGACGAGAGCCTACCATATCCTACGGCGTGATGGCGCGGACATTGATGGTGTTCGTAAAACCTCGCTGAACGACCACCTTCGTTGCCTCATTTTCGACCGCTTTCAGGAACACCGGGTCCAGATAGGCCTTACTGCGTCCGTCAGTCCATGCCAGGACGCCGTATTCGCCTGGCGGTACGCCCGGTATTGAGAAGACCCCGAAGCGGTCGGTGGACGCTGTGCGGATCTGGTTTGGATTCTCCCGGTTAAAGGGATAGAGCAGGACAGTGCCATTCGATAGCGGCTCATCCTTGCCATTGCGAACGACACCGGCGACCACGCCACCGGAGCTCGCGATTGAGAGGTCGAGGCCACTTCGGGCATCGGCCGAAACCATAAAACCGGTGTTGAGGACCTCACGGCCGGCAAATCGGGCGGACGAAAAGTAAACCTCGGGCGGAAGGCCGGTCAGATCCACCCGAAACCTTCGCTCCGGCACCCGGGGGATTACAAACGACCCGTCGTCAGCCACCTGAGCTGAAGGCACCAGAAAGATGGAGCCATCCAGCGGACGAAGGGTTACCTGGAGTTGGCCGCGGCGAACCCCGACAGGCAGTTGCTCAGCTGCCGTAATGTGGCCCCTCAGCCAGACGCCCGGTCCGATAACCAGCTTGCCGGCATCGACATCGCGGTTCTCGACTTCCACCGTTGTCCGCGCCCACCGGATGGGGTCGGGATCGCGCAGATACACTTCAATGTCATAAGAACCGTTGGCGAGCAGGGGACTGACGTAGGTATTACGCCCTGCGCTGTGGAACTGCACCGCTCCCGCCGCCCCGCTGCCGCTGCTGCGCCTGGGGGTGATGTAAAAAGAGAGTTCCGGATTCGCCGGCGCCGGCGCCGCAATCTCGACAGTCAATCGCACGGAATGGAGATTCCCCCGCGTTAGAGAGAGGTCGATGCCACTGATGTCCGCACCATCGCGCACCGTGATTGGAGTCGCAAAACTGGAGTCCGTGACGCCCGGGAAGTAAACAGGCAGAAAGTCCGCAGCTCCGGCACGCGGCCGAACCCGCAGATAGTATTCGCCCACCGGGAGGCCGTGGAGACGGTATTCCCCATTACTGTCGGTCACCATGGAGATGTCGCTCGCAAGCAGGGTTTGCTGCCCGTCCCGGAAATCCATGCGCAACAACTCGACATGTGCGGATGCCTTCGATTGGCCGCTGACATCAAAGATCCGGCCGGAGATTGCGGGGCCGCGCATCAGATGGAGGTTCAGGGTGGCCGGCGGCTGTCCATTGAAGATCGTCAGCAGTGCCGGCTGTGCAGCGCTGTGAATATCGACGTAACCTTCGCGGGACAGAGCGATGCGGTACTGCCCAGGCGGGACGTCCTTCAAAGTGAAGCTGCCGTCCGACCGGGTCTCGGTATCAAACCGGGTGGCGCCGTCACCGTCGGTGACTTCCGGTACGGGTGTGAGAACCACGAGGGCTCTCTCAATCGCTGTTTCGCTGCCATATTCGCGAATCGCCCCGCGGACAGTCACGGCGACCAGTTCGGTGTCCGCCGCATGGTAGTCCG
>DASTBJ010000600.1:0-13668 GCA_035712125.1 Terriglobia bacterium | reverse complement strand
CAACGACGGACGCTGAGGGCCGATTCGAGTTCAAGGGATTGCCTCCCGGAGATTACAAAGTGTTCGCGTTGGAAGGCTTTGAAAAGGATTCGTGGGTTGATCCGGACTTCTTTAAACCTTATGAGGAGCGTGGCGTAACCGTGAAGGTGGGTGAGGGATCCGTCTCCACGATGGAATCAGCGCTGGCCGTAGTCCGACAACAATGAAAGCGTTTTGAGGCGGCATAACGGGTACCTGAACATCCAGTTGTGACTTGGGCGTATCCGTTTGCGCGCAAAACGCTACAAGGCGTTCTGGGTTAGTCTGTACACATGCGGATTGCCACCTGGAACGTCAACTCACTCAAAGCCCGCCTCGAAAAAGTGACCTGGTGGCTCGACCGAGCCCGGCCGGATGTGTTGCTGATGCAGGAAACAAAGCTCACCGACGAAGACACGCCCGTTGAGGTGTTCAAGCAGGCTGGTTATGCGCTGGCCCACCATGGCGAAGGACGTTGGAATGGCGTCGCCATTGCGAGCCGATGCGGTATCGAAAACGTTGTCACAAACTTTGGTGAGCCGTTACGTCCGCCTAAAACGGAGGATACGGGCGACGATGAGCCGCTTTCGGAAGCGCGGATGATCTCGGCCGTGTGCGATGGTGTGCGAGTCGTCTCCCTGTATGCGCCCAACGGGCGAGTTCTCAATTCGATCTTTTACGAGGCGAAGCTTGTCTGGTTTGATCGCCTCGCGCGATGGCTCAATGCAACAGTCGACGCCGGCACGGCTGCAGTGTTGGGCGGCGACTTCAACGTCGCACCTGAAGACATTGACGTCTGGGACCCGCGAGCGTGCCACGGCGGCACGCATGTTTCCGATCGGGAGCGGGCGGCGTTCAGGCGGCTTTGTGATGTGGGGCTAGTTGACGCGTACCGAGTGCATCATCCCGAACCGGGACGCTATACGTGGTGGGATTACCGCGCCGGAAACTTCCACAAAAATTTCGGGATGCGCATTGATCACCTGTTGGTGACCCATGCACTGAAAGAGCGGGTTGCCTGGGCGGAGATTGACCGGGAGGCCCGGAAGGGAAAGCCCGTGCCGTCCGACCATGCACCGCTGGTGATCGATCTCGATAGTAAGGGTCATCCCTTCGATGCGGGCTGGGCATCGGCGGATGAGCGCATCGCGGGTAGGCGCGGGCGGCTGCCGTGAAAGGGGGGACTGGGGCGTCTAGCCTGACGAGAATTCGAAGAAATTTTGAAATTGGACGAATCCTGCATTTCAAATCCGAGATTGGAAATCTCAGATTGGACCGCCTTAGACAAGGTTTTGTATGAATAACGAAGCCCTCTTTCTGATCGGCGATCTTCCGGGCTTTACGCCCGAAATGGGTCGGCTGGTCTCCATGATGAACTACGTCCGATCTACCACTGTATCTGCGGTAAAGGGCTTGAGGATGGCCGATCTCGACTATCAACATGATTCGCAGAGCAATTCCATCGGTGCGCTACTCCTGCACATCGCTGCGACAGAGGTAGGGTACCAGGCAGGTACGTTCTACGCCCGCCGGTTGACTGAACTCGAGGAGCAACAGTGGAGCGCCGCCATCGAGCTGGGTGACCGCGCGCGAAGTGAGATCAGAGGCCGCGAGCTGGGTTTTTATTTATCCGCGCTGGAGCAGATTCGTGCAACGACGCTCTCGGAATTGGGACGACGCGATGACAATTGGCTGCAGGAACAAACGTCGTTTGGAAACGGACAGAAGGTGAACAACCACTTCAAGTGGTTTCACGTCCTTGGACATGAGCTCAACCATAAAGGCCAGATTGAATGGCTGCGGAAACGAGCGGCGATAGGCGCACACTGATGACCGAAACCTCCGGTTATGACCTGAGAGCTCCGGCTAATGATGCAGAATGGCGAACGTATCACGCTTTTCGTCGGAAGGTGAGCGGTGCGGTTTCGATCACGGTCTCTCTACTCCGGTCCATGCATCATCATCGAGTAGATTTCCGCTACCCGCTCACGTGTAATGCCCTGGCGCTGCTCGATGGCGAGCGGGTGATCCGTAGGCTCCAGTTCGATGTAAGGTCGAATGCCGTGATCTCGCAGGTGGACGCGCGTTTTGAGATTTGCGGTATCCGTATAAGGTTTGAGCCAGGCATTTAGCCAGCCGAAGTACGGACCGAGGTGCGAACGTTTATCGAGCTTGAATGCACTGATCCATTCATTGAAGTTCTGTTGGCTGAGCGATACCCAAACGCCCCAGACAAAGGGCTCGGTCTCACCGCGCACGGGAATCTCGATGCAGCCACGAATAAAGAACCACTTCTCGTCGATCACACAATCATCTGTGCCCAGACTGCAACGCTGGTCCCGCTCACCTTCCGGCACCTCGTAGAAACTTAGCGGAGCGTGAGCGCCGAATGTCGGCATGCCGGTGTGAATTTCGGCACATGTACTGCAACGAAACTGAAATGTCATAGATTTGTTTGAACTTTGTCCCGTCCAATCTGAGATTTCCAATCTCGGATTTGAAGTGCAGGATTTGTCCAATTTCAAAATTTCTTGGTTCCCTACCCCGCCTTCCTCGCCTTCCCCGACAACGCGCGAAGCGTCGACCACGGACGCTGGAGGGACCGACGCCTCTTCTTGATATCCGACCACAAATCTCCGACGGCCTCGATTCGCGCAGCCATATTCCTCACCGTAAAGGTCCTGGGACCGACCGATCCATTTTCGACTTCTTCCCATGTGCACGGTGCCGAAACCGGAGCTCCAGGCTTCGCGCGAACCCCGTAGACCGCCGCATGCGTCGCACTCCACCCATTGCGGCCGGTGTCGATAAGGATTCGCGTGCCGCGATCCACCTTGTGAAATTCCTGCGTGAGGTTTTTCGGATACCGCCGGACCAGCAGTGTTCCTACTTCGTGGGCAAACCTCTCGACGTCTCCAATTTCCGCCTTACCGTCGACGGGCACTGCAATATGGAACCCTTTCGAGCCCGATGTCTTCACCCAACTCGGCAATCCCAGTTCGGAGAGCAAATTCCGAAGGGCGATTGCCGCTGCCCGCAACATCGCGTCATCGTCGATGGATGGACCCAAATCGAACACACAAATGTCCGGGTGCAGCAGATCAGGCGCGCGAGATATCCACACATGCGGCGTGATGCTGTTCTGGTTGACGAGCCACAGGAGAGATTCTTGATCCGTGACAAGGGGGTAGTGAACAAGGCCATCCTTCTTGGGAACTTCCACGCGCTCGAGCCACGCGGGAAACCCTTTCGATACATCCTTCTGGAGGAAACCCTTTTTGCCTATCCCTGAAGGGTAGCGCTCCATAGTCACCGGACGCCGAACAACGTGCGGCAGGATCAGAGGCGCGATCGTTTCGTAATAAGCGGCGACATCGCCCTTCGTGATTCCGTCCTCCGGAAAGAGGACCTTTTCGGGATGTGTGATGATCACGCTTCTCGAACGACCTCCTGTGCCGTCTTGTCATAACGGATGCCTACCAGTCGCGGATGCCGAAGTTTGCCATGAACCGTCCACTCAATGAAGGAAACCTGTACAACGACTTCAGGCCGCACCCAGTGCGCACGTATGCGCGGCAAGCCTTTGGCGCGCGTGAAAGGCGATTTAGCTATCTCGAGTTTGTCCAGCCTCGTGCGCAGGTCCAGAAGAAGTTTAGTGTTGAAACCCGTGCCGACCTTGCCGGCAAATACAAGGTCCGCACCGTCGAAGTAGCCTACTAATAGCGCGCCAAGGCCAACGCGGGTGCCCTGCGGATCCGTGAACCCGCCCACAACCAGTTCCTGCGTTGCCTCACATTTCATCTTCAACCAGTGTGGCGAGCGGCGGTGTTCGTAGGGGGCGGTGCGAAGCTTGGCAATCACGCCTTCCCATCCTTCCCGGCACGCGCGTTCCCACGGCTTGTCATCCTTGATTTCCGCAACACGCGCAAGCGGCGGGTGCAGCGGTAGACCTTGCAACAAATGGCGTCGAGCCTCGAGGGGCTGCGACGTGACCGAGTGCCCTTCCAGCCAAAGAATATCGAAGACGTGGTAAGCAACTCGGCTGGAAGGATCCCACGCGGCCTCGCCATCGAGAATGACGTCGCGGACGGGCAGGTGTGCGACCGCTTCCGAGACAGATGGATAATCCTGCGGCAGCTGATTGCGTGAATACAGTTTCACATCACGGCCGTTCTTGAACGCCAGCATACGGATGCCATCAAGCTTTCGCTCGAAAAGCCATTCAGGGCCTGCGAATCGTTCCTGCGTGAGCGTTGCTGCCATCGGCACTAACCAATCGGGGAACTTTTCGTTTACCATGCCCTGCGCAAAACCGCCTGACTAGTCGTCATCGAGATGCGTGCGTACTTCGCCCTCGTCGGGCTGGTCGGGCTGGTCGGGCTCGGGAGCGTTCTCAATCGCGCTGACCACATCCGCATTAAAGGAGCAGCCGCACTTCTGATGCCAAGGCTGCCACTACCCGGTTCGGGCGTCAAGGATGGCACGTGAACGGACACTTAACCGTGCCGTAGGCACAGAGCACACAGCAGTCTCCAGGCGCCGGACGCATCACCTTATGGCAGTTTGTACACTCATAAAAGTAGAGGCAGAAGTCTTGCGGGATGGGTTCGCTTTTCGAAAATTTGCAATCCGGACACGTTATCAGCGATTCCAAGCTGTAGAAATCCTCCGGTTCGGGCGACCTTATACTGTAATGTCCAAGGCAAGACCTATCCGTAATTCCCTGTATTCGATTCCCTGAACCTGACAGTTAAAGAAGAGTGCCGCGTAAAACGACCAGCGCAACTGAGAAGTAGATGATCAAACCGGTGACGTCCACCAGCGTCGCCACGAACGGTGCGGACGATGTGGCCGGGTCGAATCCGAGCTTCTGAAGGCCCAGAGGCAGGATGGATCCCACGAGTGACCCCCAGAGCACTACTCCGATCAGCGCGACCGCGACTGTGATTGCCATGAGCATCCAGTGTGGGCCATAGGTTTCAAAAAATGCGCCCCAGACGGACACTCGGAGAAAGCCGATCGCTCCGAGTATACCGCCGAGCGCGAGGCCGGCGAAGATCTCGCGTCGCACAATGCGCCACCAGTCGGAAATCGTGATCTCGCCGAGAGCGAGAGCACGAATCACCAGAGTGGCCGCCTGCGATCCGGAGTTGCCTCCACTTGAAATGATCAGCGGAATAAACAGGGCCAGGGTAACGACACGTTCGATCTCGCCCTCGAAGTACCCCATGGCGACAGCAGTGAGGGTCTCCCCCAGGAACAGAGCCGTCAGCCAGCCGGCGCGCTTCCGCACCATGCGACTGAGAGCAATCTCGATGTACGGTTCTTCAAGAGCCTCGGATCCACCGATGCGCTGGATCTCCTTCGTGGCTGCCGCTTCTGCAACATCGAGGACGTCATCGATGGTCACGATACCGATGAGTCCACCGGCGGAATCGGTCACGGGTAGAGCCGTCCGGTCATACTGCCTGAAAAGTGCGACGGCATGCTGCTGATCGTCGTTGGCTTTCAACGCCACGAAACGGCGGTCCATGAGTTCACCCACGCGCTTGTCGAGAGGAGACAGAAGAAATTCACGGCTGCGGATGTCGTCGATCAGCATCCCCTGCTCATCGATGACGTAGACGACATTCAAGGTTTCGCTATCCTGACCGTGGGTGCGTATGTGGTCCAGCACCTCACGGATGGTCCAATGCTCCCGGACGCTGACATAGTGAGGTGTCATCAAGCGGCCGATGGAACCTTCGGGGTACCCGAGAAGCTTGGATGCAACAGCGCGCTCGGCAGGAGTTAACATCGCGAGCAATTGACGGGTCACCGACGCCGGCAATTCTTCGAGGAACATCGTTCTGTCGTCGGGAGCCATGCTGTTGAGAAGCGAAGCCACTTCTTCATGAGCCATCGCCTTCAGCAGAGATCCCTGTTGCTCCAGCGAGAGGTACTCAAAAACAGCAGCGGCGTCTTTTCGAGGAAGAATGCGAAAGACGATCACCTGCTGATCGATGCTCAGGTCCGTGAGCGCGTCCGCAACGTCACTGGCGTGACGGTTACGCAGCAGATCGCGAAGACGGGTGAAATCGCCGGCACGAACAGCCGACTCCAGTTCGTCGGCGGGCCGCGCGATTTGACGTATGGCCTCGAGCGTCGCGTCGCGATCGGGACCTGTAAGTTGTTGTTCCATTTTTTTCAAAGCCGCTCGTACAACATCATGATGATGAACGTGGGGCCCGACAGCCTTGACGGCGTCCAACCACACGCGGTGAATAAGTTCGAGATCACTTGGCATCAGAGCGGGCGGGTGCGCCCCGAGGTGAAAGGCATCCGTCCTGCCGCTTTTGTGACAGATAACAAGCCGAAGTTTCGTTTCGGCGGGCTTCTCGGCCCGTTCCCACGCATCGCCGAGAAGCCTCGCCTGGTCGTTTGCGGAGAGCGTATCGGATTCCGCAACGTAGATCTCGGAGGAGTGGAGCTTGAGTGCTACACCCACCACGCCATCGAAGATGTTCTGTGCCGGAACGATCAGCAGCCGAACAGGACGGGCGTAACGTTCCGTTAGCGCTATCACCTGAGAGAACAGATAGCGCTCGTCGCGAGTCGATGGCGTGCCATTTCCCGGCTCGTCGTCGACGTCAACACCCAGTACTCGAACAGTGACGGCAACAACATCCCGGTCGCCGGCAGCCTGAATGGCTGTAACGACATGAGTCAGGGAATCGGGATGACGTATCGCGACGAGGACATTACCGGGCCGCACATCGACGTGTACCAGGGACACATCGCGCGCGGTTGAAAGCTCGAAGGGCTCCTCCTCCAACGCAATCGGTGCTGTGCTCCCACGCGTCGCGATAAGCACAAGACCCATCACGGAGATCAATCCCAGCCCTATCAGGGAGGGACCATCGCCTAAAAGAATCATCGCCAGGGCGCTAAGACCGACAACTCCCGCAACAACGCCCTTGCCCAGCGCCGGCACGCGAACCGACGGAGTCTCAGTCAGCAAGCGCCGAAGACGCGCATTGACACCCATTCGAAGCAGAAGGGCCGCGGCGACTGAGATTCCATAAGCACGGCTCAGCCAGCTCACCTGGGCGCCGCCGGCAATGGTGATGAGAACTGTCGCAGCCGCGACGATGTTCGCCGAATTCGCCATGTTGCCTGGAAGCATGCCGTCCACTGAGAGCCGGTTTAGCAGCTGCTCCGCATCCTCAAGAGCCGCTCGCGCCGCCGGAAGCAGTAGAAAAAAGGCGGATCCAAGAACCAGTACGGTCAGCAAGCCATTCATCCATGCGGGGAGCGATACATTTTGTGCAATCGCGGATAAAGGAGTAGCCGCCCACGGTTCGGCCTCGTCACGGGGAATCAGTGCGACAAAAAAGAAGGAAGAAAAGATTGCAACGAACGCTACCAGGACAAAAACGCTGAAGGCTGTCCGGCGTACGGATTGCACTCGAGGCGGCGCAAACTCGCGCGCAGCTCGTCCGAGAGATCCTCCCCCTCCGAGCATCGGAAGCACCAGAGCGATGCCGACGAAAAGCTGAAGGGTTTTTCCTATTACGGAACTGCCAGGCGTTTCGCTCCACGGCGGCGTGAGAACAGCCGAGATGCCGGCCCCATCCTGCCGCGCCACTGTCACGATCCCAAAGATCACGAGTCCGACCAGGACCAGCGATCCGATCCAAATGCCGCGAACTACGGCGCGCGGTGGAATCGGAAGGCGCAATCTGGATCGAGTCCAAAGGATACCGATCAGAACGATCGCGCCTGTCATTACGGTTTCCTGCAGGGTCAGACGCGAAGTGACGGTCCACTGAGCCATCCACCCCGCAGCAAAGCTGACGGCATAATGCCCGCACAAGACGGTTGCCAGGGCCACGAGCAGAAGGCGCTCGGTCAACATGACGGCGGTGGCAATTCTTCCAACGCGCTGCCCAAACGCGCGCTCCGTTCTGGCAACCAGGCCGCCAGGCATAAGGAATGCCCAGCTCTCTATGTCAATCGCCCTCACGATGGCGCTTAAGCCGCAGGCCGCAAGTACAAACCACGGAGCGGAGTCCCCTATGAAGGAGCGAGCAATCCCCGAAACAAAGAAGATGCCGATGCCGAGTTCTGCAAAAACGAAGGCGGTCGCATTCGAGACAGATTTGAAAGACAGAAGTGCGGTCGTGGCAAGTACAACGCGGACGCGTCGCGACGGAGGCTGTGATGTCGTTGAACCTTGCACAGAAGTTCCTCAGTCAGGCTGGAATTTGGACCGACAACGCCAGTTTAGCCGCTTATGGCCGTGATAACGGGAACTTTGTTCCCATTACCACGGACATAAAGCGGCGTCTTGAGTTCTGAGTTGCCAGTTGTGAGTTGCGGTGTCCCACAAAGGCTTGCTTCCTCAGCCGCGAAACAGATCGTGCCCGAATTTGGTCAAATTGCCCCGGCAGTGGCGGTGCCGCGCCGGGGTTCGCCACCTTCGCCGCGGGCCTGCGACTCATCCCCTTTGGATTTGTGGTACTTACGAGACTTCTGTGTTTGGCAGGATGCTTGCCATGAGGAGGGTGTGACCGAGGGAGGTTTACAAAGCAATGCTTCGAGTACGCGTCGACGAACAACCCCGCGTGACCACGTTCTTTGTTGAGGGCAAACTGGCAGGCGATTGTGTGGATGAGCTTCGCAAAGTTTGGTCGGTGGTACGCGAACAACACCCGGACAAACAGACGGTCGTGAACCTGTCGTCTATGTTCCTCGTCGACCCTTCCGGAAAAGCCCTGTTGTCGGAAATGCATCGAAAGGGAACGGAGCTCTCCGGCCGCGGCATCATGATCCGCCCACTGATTGAGGAAATCGTGGGACGTTAGCCCACACACGCCCTCGCTTTCCTGCGTAACATCTATCAGCTAAACCCGTGCACCCGTCACTCCCCGCTGCGCGGCACGCGCGAGGGCGGGTTCCAAAGCAAATCTTGTGGCATGCGTCGTGGGAACCCCGGCCCGCACGGGCTTCGCGCGTGCCAACGCGGTGCCCAAATTTCATCATTCTGACGTCGCGACCTTTCGCGAATCCTCGGTTTTCTTCGCGAATTTTTCGCGATCCGCGCGCAACTCACTGCAAATACGCAGCTTGAATTTTGGAATTCCGGCTGCTCTCCACCGCGCCGGAGGTAATGCCGATGTTGGCTCTGATGTTGACTCTACTGTTGGCACCGCAAGAACCCGCCACCGAGGTCACACGAACCGAAGAGCTGCAGCGGGCACGCGAAGAGAAAGCGCTAAACCTCCAACCCCCGAAGCGTTCGTTCCTGGAAAAAGGACTGTTCGACCTCAAGGAAAAGCGGCTCGTCGAACGCTTTCAGGAGGGCTTTGGCGGGTTTCATCCATTCCTGGGTGGCATCAAGAAGGGGTCCGGCTTCGGATTCGGCACATCATACGACATCACCAACCAGCTCAAGGCGTCGGCGCAGTTCTCGATAAAGGGCTATCAGAAGTACGAGGTTGTCTATACCGACCCTGTTTTCATCCACGACCGGCTCTTCATGGAGGTCCGCACGTCGTATCAGACGGCGCCTGAAGAAACCTACTTCGGCACAGGCAACGACACGGACTCGGATCACCGAACGAACTATCTGAGAGAAGATCGTACTGTCGCCGGCCAGATCGGCGTCCGGGCGGCGAAACATCTGAAGGTTGGCGTCCACAGTGGTTTTCTGGACACGACCGTTGGCGAAGGGCGCAGTGCCCGGATCCCGTCGGTTGCTGAAGTGTTCGACTTCACCGACCTGCCGGCAATCCAGGGACAACCCCGGTATGTGATCGGCGGAGCCTTTTTGGATGCTGACTATCGAGACGAGCCGGGCAATCCGCGCGCCGGCAGACGGTTTCTTGCCCGGTGGTCTTCCTTCAACGACCGGGATTTCAGCCGCTACGACTTCATGCAGTACGACGTTGAAGTCCAACAATACATTCCGTTTTTCAATAAAAGGCGCGTCATCGCCCTGCGAGCCAAATCAACGTTGACCGATACGGGCGACGGGCAGTCGATTCCTTTCTATATGTTGCCCACCCTAGGTGGCTCGGAGGACCTGCGCGGGTTCGCCGACTTCAGGTTTCGAGACAAGAATATGGTCGCGGTAAATGCCGAGTACCGCTGGGAAGCGTTTTCCGGCCTCGACGTCGCGCTGTTCGCAGATGCCGGTCAGGTTGCGCGCAGTCCACGCGATTTTCGCGTGCGCGATATGAATACAGCAGCGGGCTTTGGGTTTCGTTTTAACACGGCGAAAAGAGTTTTTTTGCGCATCGACGTCGGCTTCTCCAACGAAGGCGCAAGAGTCTTCATGAAGTTCGGCAATGTTTTTTGAGGAGAGCGTTATGAAGCAAGCATTGATACTAGCCCTGATCACTTTCATCGTTCCTCCCGCCCTGGGTCAAACTTTCAGGAGCGATGATCCTGTGTGGATCGATAACGACTCGGCCATCGACGTGAAGAACATCACCCGGCACAAGCTCAGCGACCATTACGACTTCCTGATTCACAGCTTCGGTAAAACCGGCGATCTGACACCGCGACCCGCCATGAATGTGAACACCGTGGGCGAGGTTCCCGACAGCAGCTGGTTTCAGAATCGCCACGCGATGAAACGCATGAGCATCGAGGAACTGGTTCGCGGTCCCAATACCGGTAGCGGTCCTTCGATGGATGGTCCATGGTTTGTGATCGGCGCAAAGACCGAAGGCATTACGCCCGGCTTCCGCATTCGAGACTCCCGCGGCGATGTTTACTTCATTAAGTTCGATCCGCCCTCCAATCCGGAGATGGCGACTGCGGCAGAAGTGATCTCCACGAAGTTCTTTTATGCCATGGGGTACAACGTGCCCGAGAACTATCTGGCGTTCTTTACCCGCGATCAGCTCCGCGTCGATAAAAAGGCGACGGTTACCGACAACACCGGCCGCGAGAGGCCGCTCACGGAGTATGACCTTGATGTCATTCTGAGACGTGTTCATCAGTCTGCAGATGCCCGGTACCGCGCTGTGGCAAGTAAACAGCTTCACGGCACTCCGGTGGGGCCCTTCCAATATTGGGGAACCCGGCCGGATGATCCCAACGATATCTTCCCGCACGAACATCGCCGCGAGCTTCGCGGGCTTCGCGTTATTGCCGCATGGCTCAACCACGACGATTCGCGGGCGATCAACACCCTCGACATGCTCGTCGGGCAGCCGGGACGACGATACGTTCGTCACTACCTGATCGACTTCGGATCGACGCTGGGCAGCGGGAGCGTCAGCGCCCAGAAACCGAGAGCAGGATGGGAATACATCTGGGAACCGGCCCCGACTTTGAAGCGGATTGCGACGCTGGGCCTGTGGGACAAGAAGTGGGTTCGGGTCGACTATCCCGACTATCCGTCAATCGGACGGTTTGAATCGGCGGCATTCGAACCGGAATCCTGGAAACCGGAGTACCCCAACCCCGCATTCCTGAATGCGACCGACGAAGATACGTATTGGGGTGCGAAGATTGTCACGAGTTTCACCAACGCAGAGATTCGCGCCATCGTCAAGACAGGTCAGCTTAGCGACCCGCAAGCCGAGACATACCTTGCCGATACACTGATCGAACGTCGAGACAAGGTCGGCCGCTACTGGCTGACACGCTTGAGCTCCGTTGACCGGTTCATGGTTATTGAGGGAGACCTTGAGTTTCAACATCTCGCCTCACAGCTCGATCTGGCGCCGCGCCCCGTGCACACCACCGAATGGTTTGCTATCGACGCGGCATCGGGCACGCGCCGCGCCGTTGCAAAGGAGGACTGGGGAATTCCGGGAATGATCTTCATGGTGGAGATCACAAGCATTGAAGGAACGGTGAAAGTTCATCTGCGGGAGCGCCACGGCGATCTTCAGATAGTCGGGGTGGAGCGATGAGTACCGCAGAGCAGGAAGTCAACGCCCGACTGTGCTTTCCCGGCAAACACGAATCCCACATAACGAACCCGGGCCTTCCCGCGGACGTCATGGACAAGGCCGTTACCCGGCTGGGATGGCTTGGACTCCTGTTTGCCGCGACGCTCCACATGGTTCATTGGACGCGTATTTCTTTCACGCCGTTTGAAGGGTCCGACACCGGCCTGCTCATCGCGAATATCGCCCTGATCGCGGGAACGGTCCTGGGCATTTCGATGTCCGCACTGGCGTGGAGCAAAAGGGTAAGCCACCGGTTGGTATTGGATGCCGGCATCCTCTTCCAGGTGGCCGCGGCGTTCTGCGTCGCTGTGATCGAATTCCGAATCCGTATCCATACTGCCGAGCCCATTGTCGGGGTGTCGGGAATGGCTTTGTGGATCGCCTTCTTCGTGCTCGTTGTGCCGACGACACTCGGAAAGGCGGCGTTGGGAGCGATGGGATCTGCCCTCATGGGTCCGCTGGCGCTGTTGGTCTACTCGGCGGTGGAAACCGTTCCGCTGCCGAGCAGCGGCAGGATGCTGTCGATATTCCTTCCGGACCTGCTGGCGGCGGCGTGGTCGCTGTTGCTGTCTCGCTATGTCTATGGCATGGGCCACGCACTTGGCACGGCACGGAGGATGGGGTACTACGAACTGACCGAACGTGTCGGACATGGCGGCATGGGTGAAGTGTGGCGGGCCAAACATCGGATGCTCGCCCGGCCCGCAGCCATCAAACTGATTGCGCCAGAAGCGCTGGGCCAGGGCGGCGAGTTGACCTCAACTTTGATCCGCAGGTTTGAACGAGAAGCTCAAACAACTGCGACACTTCAATCCCAGCACACCGTTCAGGTCTACGATTTCGGCGTGACCGAAGACGGCGCGCTCTACTACGTGATGGAATATCTCGAAGGACTCAACCTTCAGACGCTCATTGAGTCTTATGGCCCGATTCCCCCCGAACGCGCGGTGCACTTCCTGTTGCAAATGCTGGAGTCGCTCGACGAAGCGCACCGCGCGGGTCTTGTGCATCGCGACATAAAGCCGGCCAACATCATCGCCGGCAAGTATGGGATCCATTATGACTTCATCAAGGTCCTCGATTTCGGGTTGGCGCGGTGCGTCGAGGCGAGGTGCGTCGAGAGTACCCACAATACCGGTACGATGTTCCCGATGGTCGCCGGCACACCGGCATTCATGGCGCCGGAGTCAGCACTGAACACCCATGATGCAGATGTGCGCGCGGATCTCTACGCCGTTGGAGCGGTCGGATACTGGATGCTGACGGGTAGATTGTTATTCGAAGGGCTTTCGGACTACGAAACGCTGCTGCAGCACATTCATAATGTACCTGTTCCGCCGTCCGAGAAGTCAGAAACAACCATACCTCCAGAGCTCGACCGCGTCATCATGGCGTGCCTGGAGAAGAACCCCAACGACAGGCCACAAACAGCTGCGGAGCTGATAGCACGACTGAAGGCAATACCTCTCGCCCCCGCGTGGACTCCGGAGCGGGCAGAACACTGGTGGCAGGCTCATCGCCCCTCGATCCATGAATCGTCGGTCCCGGCTGAGCCGGATCTCGCAGGAGAAGCAGCGTGATGAAACGGCGACCCGGCGACTCGGCAATCCACGCTGCGGCATTTGGCGCTGCTGTGCTCATTGCCGGCCAGGTCGCGGGTAAAGCCACTCGGGATGCGTTTTTTCTCTCGCACTTTTCC
>DASTBJ010000599.1:0-4424 GCA_035712125.1 Terriglobia bacterium | reverse complement strand
GGGTTGCTGCGATTGGTCCAGGAGCCGTCGCGCGTGCTTGGGTTTTACGAGGGGGGCGGGGCCTGTCACCTGGAAGGTCAAGTTGAAGGAGATGCGCTCCAGTTCCAGTACCGCGAGGCGCGGTCTCGAGGCGAGGGTCGTTTCGTGCTGTCCAAGGACCTGGCGTATTTCGAGGGAGAGTGGCGCGCTGCCGGCGCACAACAATGGTCACCTTGGCAGGGACGCCGTCTCGTAGCGCTGCGCGGAGCCGTTTGGCTGGTGGTTATCGAAGCACATTGGCAGCGCTCTTACTTGGAGAAAGACTATGCGTTCGGTCATATGTTGCGGGAGTTCTTCAGCCGCCTGCCAAATCTGACCATGCGCCAGCGGTTCTTCGAAGACGAAACAGGATTGGAGCGCTGGTGCCGTGAGTTGATGTACATTCCCGAGCCCGTAGCGGTGGTGTTCGCAAGTCACGGAACGCCGGATGGTCTAACGGTGCACGGCCGCCCCTTTCGTACAGACCGTCTGGTCGAGAGCCTTCGCTACGCTGATAACGTGATCCTGCTGCACTTCTCCTGTTGCATGATGATGCAGGAGGGCAAAGCCGGAGAACTGGCGCGCGAGCTCCGCGAAGTCGTACGATTTCCCATCTCAGGTTACGATCGGAGCGTGGATTGGGCTGCCAGCGCGCTCATTGAGTTTCATTACTTGGATATGGTTCTGCGGCGCGGGCTCGCGCCGGCCCGAGCGGCCGAAACCGTGCTTCGCCTCGTGGCTTACGCCGGCAGCGAGGATGTTTCAGATTCTCCATATCCTCCGGCCGGCTTTCGGATTTTGCTCCCCAAATAAAATTCAGAGACGTGCGCGTGTTTCCTCTGCTGCTCCGCGCGCGGCGTATCCAGCTGGAGGATTCCCGCCAACATCTGGAGCGGATTACCCGCTGAATTTACCTCCAAATTTGCCGCTGCTTGGCAAGTGCCATGCCCGTGCGAGAAAATTCTTTTGAATAGATCGTGCCATGGCGGCGAAGCATAGCATTCCAAAGAATGGCACAGTTGCTGCTGCGGGTATCACTCACGGGAGGAGGTGATCACATGCAGCGCGTTATCTTTGCTTTCCTCATGCTCGCAATCCTGAGTGCCGGCGCAGCGTGCAACACGGTGCGGGGCATGGGGCAGGATGTCGAGAGGGCAGGTGAGAAGACCCAAGATGCGGCGGAGAGTGTGAGAAGAAGGCTTTAGCTATTCGACGCTAACAAAATTCTACGGCAGGTGTCCTGGAAAACAGTACAGCCTGCCGTCTCATTTTTGAGCCGCCTGGTCACTTTGTCCAGTGAGTTCACTCAATTTACGCCGTGGCATTAGCTTTGCGCCTTAATCCGTGGGCGACGTATACCCCACAAAAAAAGGAGGCATGCATGACGAGAAAAATAACGGCTCTTTCGGCATTGTTCTGCGCCGGTGTGATGGCAGGTGGATGCGGGTCGTGGTCCGACCGCGAAAACGACCGTTCGGGGCGAAGTTCGAGCCGCAGCTCAACCAGCGCGACACAAGGAGGCGGAACGGGGCAGGTCTCAAGTGCTCAGATGACGCAAGTGCAACAAGCTCTCAAAGCGAAGGGCTACGATCCCGGAACGACCAATGCGCAAACGCAACAAGCACTGCGTAAATTCCAACAGGCGAACGGGCTTTCCGTAACAGGCACGGTGGACACTCAAACTGCGAAGGCGCTGGGAATATCCACATCTGGCGCGGCGGGCAGCTCATCGGGAGCGTCGGGATCCACGAGCGGAGCTAGAGGCTCCTCCAGCGGTTCATCGTCGCGCGAAGGTGAGAGCTCGACAGGCGGGACGGATGGCAGTAGTTCGTCCGGGTCCTCTTCGCGCTCTGGCGCAGGATCCGGATCAGGCGGTTCAGGTCGCTCCAGCGGCGGCGGCGAGTAACGTATTTACGTTCGGGGATACGTCCGCTTCATCAAAGGGGGAGGCTGTGCCTCCCCCTTTTTTCCTCGATGCATTTTGTTGTGCTGGCATTTCGGTTGCTTTTTTCAGCATCCTTGGAGGCTTCAATGCAAAATTCTGTATCCATCAAACGAATCGGCCGTGTTTTGTCGCTCGGTGTCCTGAGTCTAGCTTTAGGCTGCGAGAGTGTGGCGCTCTTGCCTCGTGAAGACGTTGATCGCCGTAATGGCGAACGGAGAGTTGACAATCGGAACGATCGATTCGAAGCGCGGCGCGACGAAATGCATGGCACGGTACAGGACGTCGACGAACGCCGGAGGGAGATTCGACTGCGCACGGACGATGGTAGAAACACGCTCGTCCGCTACGACGCGAATACGAGGATCGCCGACGGCAATCACGATCTGCGAGCGGAATCGTTGCGCTCCGGAGATGAAATTACGATCCGTCTCGGCCGCGACTTGGGGGGCGAACGGTATGCCGACGCGATCCGTGTCGTAGATCGCCGTGGCGGCTGGTCGCGCTAGAAGCTCATCAGCTGCCATCCTGCCTTACGCTACGATTGACAGGTCTCGATCCGCACGCTAGCGTCCGGCTAAGGACGAGCGCGTGGTGGAATTGTTGGAGCTCGAGCGGTTCATAGGATCGTCTCAACGAGAAACTCTCACCTGTTTTCATTGGTCTCCTTGCCGATGGTCTCCGGGTCCGAACGCCAAAACGTTCTCGGGTTTGGCGGTCGCGGCGGCGTACGAATTAGCGCGCAAGCCGGAGTTCACGCAAGCGAACTACCTGAGTCCCATGATTTTTGGGACGCTATCCCAGCAGCACGGAGACACTGCTTCCGCGGGCTTCCACCGCGAGATCTATGGAGACGTCGAAAGCTCGATTCCGGGCAGCGCAGTCGAGGCCCGCTTCTATCCACCGGTGCGGTTCACTCTGAGTTTTCCAGCGTATCCCCCTGCACATTTTCACCCTGTTCTTCTCAGCGAGGCCGATGTTTCGTAGAGTCGATCTGCCGTCCGAAGTTCCCGGAAAACTACTGCTCCACAGCATGCCCGGTCGCTTCGAGGCACTCGAGAAGGTCTGGCAGCAAATCCAAACTGAAGCCGTGGCCGCAATCGTGTGTTTGAACGAGCCGCATGAGATCCGGCTCAAGTCGTGGCAGTATGCCGAGGCCTTGGAAACAGGAGAAGTTCCGTGTGAGGTTTTGGCGTTTGAAATTTGCGAGGGTGGAGTGCCGGCGGACCGTGGGGCTTTTTGCAGCCTCGCCAGCCACATAGCCGAACGCCTGCGCACCGGACAAAGCATATTGGTTCACTGCGCTGGCGGGGTAGGCCGCACGGCCCTGCTCGCGGTTTCCGTGCTGCTGGTGTTGGGGCAGTCCATCGACGAAGCAGAGAATGCGATTTCTCGGGCCGGCTCGATTGTCGAAACGATGCCACAGGTCGAGATGCTTGCCTGGTGCGCGGCTCAGCTTCCGAGGCGTGACTCTTGAGCTGTAGCAACGCCCGGGATGCTCTATCTCTCCGCGAGTCAATCAAGTCGTTGTGAAACAACTTTTCAGGAGGTTATGCGATGCGGTTTGGTATTGAATTCGGGAGCTATCCCTCGGACATCGAGCCCGCGGAGGTGTGCCGGCAAGTTACCGAACGGGCGCGCGTAGCTCACCAAAACCATTTCGAGGGGTTGTTCTCCGCGCAGCATTTCCTCACCGGCCCTGATGCCGCGATGCTGCAGTCGATACCGTTTCTCTCGTACCTCGCCGGCCAGTGTCCCGGCATGTATCTCGGCACCTCGATTTTTCTACTGCCGCTTCACCATCCCGTGATGGTGGCCGAGTACATTGCGACGCTCGATCAGCTTTCGGGCGGTAAGGTGCTCTTCGGCGTCGGCCAGGGATATCGCGATAGCGAGTTTAAGTCGTTCGGCATCGACAAGCGGGAACGCCGCAGTCGGTTGGTCGAGAGCATCGAAGTGATTCGGCGGCTCTGGACCGGCGAGTCGGTCACGTTTGACGGGAAGTTCTTTCATCTGGACAAGGTGACTTGCCTGCCAACGCCGAGGCAGCCGGGTGGTCCGCCGATTCTCATGGGCGCGGACCTCGTGAAAACCGTCGCCAAGGTGCCCGAGGTCGCCGATCATTGGATTGCCAGCCGACGCCACACCAAGGCGTTCCTGCGCGAAGCCTTGCCGGCGTACAAAGCGGCGCTCGAGCGGCAGGGCAGGGCATATAAGGGGTTGTTTATTTTCCGTGATCTTTGCATCGCCGATAGCGCGCGTGAAGCGGAGGAACGCATCCGCGATGGATACGAGCGCCGCTATCGGCGCTATCAGCAATGGGGACAGCCGGGTGAACGCTACGATCTCGCTTTCGATGAATTGAAGCGTGATCGTCTCATCATCGGCAGTCCGTCCGAAGTCGTCGAACAGGTGATGTCGTACCACGAAGAGTTTGGAGCGGAGGTGATGTGGTTCATGGTCG
>DASTBJ010000598.1:0-3910 GCA_035712125.1 Terriglobia bacterium | reverse complement strand
ACCTGTGATCGAAGCGCAGCGGTGCCGCCAGATCAACTCCGGTCCCGCCGGCGCCTGTAGTACCGACGCTGGCGATGGTAACGAGTTCTTTGCGCCGGCCGGTGTCGACCGTCAGTGTGTCACCTGAGGTCATGTTGGCGTTGGCCGCAACCTTAATGTTGGTCGCGCCGGCGCGGGCCGCCGCAGACAGGGCTGTTTGGGTTGCCGCCTTGCCGACTGCTGTGACGGTAGCTACTTCGTAATTGCCGCCAATGTCGATGCCGATCCTCTGGCCAACTGTGAACCCGGCAGCATTAGTCACGGGCAGATTTGTCGAACCTGCAGGGATGGTAATCCACGGCCCAGTGGATACGGGTATAAACACCGTGGTCATGGCCGTGGCCGCCGTTCCGACGTCGACCACCGTCCGAGTTTCGCCGCCGATGTCGATCTTCTGGCCTGCTTCGAAGCCCGAAGTGCTCCTGACGTTGATGGTGCGGGCGCCCGGAGTTGCTGGGGCTGCCAGTCCTGAACTGGCGAGTCCAAGCACGTAGTACCCTTTGCTCGCGAGTCTCGTTCCGGCGGGGATTGTCGCCAGCTTGACCGGAGCCCACTGGCTTTGGGTGTGGATCAAAGCCCAATTGGAGAGATCGACGACGTCGACGGACGAATTGTAGAGTTCGATGAACTGATTGGTCGGGTTCGCGCCGGTACTGAACCGGACTTCGTTGATCTTGATTGGAAAAACGTTCCGAACTCGCGCGGTTGTTGTTTCGGACCGTGGCCTTCGCGTTGCGTGGTCTGTCCACTCCACCTTCCCGATCAGGAAGCCGGCGCCGGTTCCCGCTGGTGACGTGACTTTGAACGTCACGCTGACGCTGGCGCCAGGTGCGATTGGTTCCTTGAACGACACGGAGGATCCAGCGGCGGCTGATGCGCCCGAAGTAAGGATGGTCCACCCCCTCGGCGCAGAAATGCTTAGCCTGACTTCAGCGGCGGGCGCTCCCGTGGTATTGGTGAACGTTTGCGTGACGTCCTGCGCCGATCTCGGTGTGAAAGTCGTGACTCGCGACAGGCTCGCGCGCTGCACGTCGTACCTGGCCGACACAATGTTGGCCTGCACCGCATCGGTGGTGGCCTCGGCCGGGTATCCGACCGTCATCGCGCCTTCATAGAAGGTGCCGGATGATCCGTTGCCGTTGTCTCCCCCTGTGCCAAGTAGAATTGCTCCCTGCTTCTTCATCGGGTAATAGTTGTTATTGGTCATGGAGCCGGGACGAATTCCGCTGTAGAACGTGGTCAGGCTGCCTTTCTGTGCGTTGCCGCCGCGGAGGTCCCACTTGTTCCCGCCACCGCCGTCGACAACAGCGGTCACGAAGCGCCAGGAATCGATAGTCGGATTGGCGGCGTTCTGCCGCGCGTTATAGCCGGAGAACAGGCCGGCTTCCATGTCGGACATGATCCACGGTCCGGGTCCGCTTCCGCTACCCCACACAGTCGAAGTGCCGAAGTAGGTGGTTTCCATCGTGCCGGTGCCGACAGCGCGGCCGTTGGTCGAAGCGTTGCCGTAGTTAAAGCAGCAGCCGTTGTCGTAGTGCGTGCCGTCCACGACAGAGTAAATACCCTCGGGTTCGTCGTTGATCGCCAGGTCTGCGGCATCGTTGTTGCGGAATCCCATGCCCGGCATGATGTAGACGCCGTACGCCTTGTGGCCGCCGATGGTAATGGCCGCCATGTCCGCGATCGGTTGGGTGTCGAATGCGCCCTTTGCGGGGCCGGGAAACTGCGGTCCGGGGGGCGCCTGATACAGATGATTTCCCCTGCCGGACTGGTCATAGATAACGTTGATGATGCAGATCGTGTTGGCGCAAAACGAGTCGTGCGCGGCAGCGTTGGCATATCCGCCGGGATCAGCGACAGGCGATGCGGAACGCGGGACGAGGCCGATGTCGAGTGTCCTGCCGTCCGACTCACGCTTCACCTGGTAGAGCCGGCCGTTGTAAGCGGCAGACAACGCTCGGGTCGTGCTGTGCGCGGCAACGCAAGGAGTGCCTGCTGCGCCATAGATGTCGCACGGTCCCTGAGGCCGCGGTGGTGCGGTGGCGTTCTGCACGGCCATCATCAAACCAGCACCAGTCAACGTGACCGACATCAAGAACGTTAAGAGAAGACGGATTCTCGTTTTCATGAGCAACTATCACGCAGGAACTCTAGCATGGCCGACTCTCGCTATTTCGCCAAGGGATCAGTTCTGATTTGAAACACTCTCCTGGCTCTCACATAGAGTCTGGTGCAGGTACTTAAGAACTGAATCCTTCAACCTGCAATGACGGAGTGCGACAAACTCATTTACTTCCGGCGCCAAATCCCACGTACCCCGTATGACGCCGCGTCCGCTACGGGATTTCGTCGCTGGCGCCGCCAACTTGAGGTTATCCTCCCTATCTTTGATGAGACGCGGGCGGAGGAATTACTCATGAAGCGACTGGGACTTGTTGGTGTTGCGGGTTTGACATTTTCGTAGGCGCGCCCTGCAGCTGTCGTACGACATGAACAAGGGCGAGATTGCCTGGGCACGCAACAATAACGAACGATGATGAAATCAACCGACCGCAAAGTGGAAGCACGTCGCGTGGCGCTTGCGAGCGCAATCGGCACGACCATCGAGTGGTACGACTTCTTTATCTACGGTACGGCTGCGGCTGTGGTATTCGCGCCGCAGTTCTTTCCCCAGGTTTCTCCGCTTGCGGGTACTCTCGCATCATTTGCGACGTTTGCAATTGGCTTTGGCGCCCGTCCACTTGGCGGAATTGTCATGGGGCACTTCGGCGATCGCGTGGGTCGGAAGTCGACATTAGTCTGGTGTCTTCTTCTGATGGGGATTTCAACTTTCGCTATAGGCCTTCTTCCCAATTACGCAAGCATCGGAGCATGGGCTCCGGCACTGCTCGTTTTCCTTCGATTCCTGCAGGGCTTTGCTCTTGGAGGAGAATGGGGCGGCGCCGTATTGATGTCCGTCGAGCACGCGCCGCAGGGAAGACGCGGACTTTTCGGAAGCTTTGTCGCGCTCGGCTTGCCCATAGGGATCATTCTGTCGAACTTGGTGTTTCTGCTTTCATCCACGGTAGTCAGTCCCTCGCAATTTGCCTCATGGGCGTGGCGTGTGCCGTTCCTCCTGAGCGCTGTGCTCGTGGCGGTGGGCTTCTTTGTGCGTCTCAGGGTTGCTGAGAGCCCGATTTTCGAAGAGGTCCAGCGCGCACGATCCACACGGCGCATGCCTGTTGTTGACGTCTTGCGCAGCGAAGCTCGGACAGTGTTAATGGCTGCGGGCAGTTACCTTTCAATCAGCGCGACGGGATATCTGGTTATTGTTTACTTCGTTTCGTACGCCACTCGAACTCTGCAATTCTCTTTGCCGGTGACGCTGGGTTTGCTGCAACTGGCGGCAGTTCTTTTCGCGGTGTCGATTCTGTTCTTCGCGAATCTATCCGATGTCAGCGGCCGCCACCGCATGATGGTTTGGAGTTGCGGCCTTCTGGGGATTGCATCTCTCGTGTTCTTCCCACTCATCGACACGAGATCTGTCCCGCTTGCAGGCATCGCTGTCTGCTTCATGTTGTTCGTGCAAGGTATGTACATTGGGCCTCAGGCCGCTGTCTTTGCCGAGTTATTTCCGGCAGCATTCCGATATAGCGGCGCATCCTTAAGCATTACGCTCGGAACTCTGCTCGGCGGAGCCATCACACCGCTGGTCGCCGCCGCGCTCTATAGCACCTTCGGTAGTTCACTGGCCATCACGGTCTATGCAGTCGCGCTGTCCGTCATTTCGTGGCTTTGTGCCTTAGGTTTGAAGGAGACCGTTCAAAATAAACTCTGACCGCGGGCCCAGGAGTATTCCGAGCAAAATTGGGGCGGGGTGTGCACGCAGTCC
>DASTBJ010000597.1:0-7593 GCA_035712125.1 Terriglobia bacterium | reverse complement strand
GTGGTGAGTTGAGCTTCTTCGAAGGTGGCTTCGGGTTCGGTCAGGAAACGCTCACGAAAACCGGGTTCCACGAGACGGTGGAGAAACTTGTTCAGGCGATAAGCCTTCACGCTCCGCTCGAGCGTAAAAGGATAGGTGCCTTCCAGTTTCTCAGCACCCGCTGTTTCATAGCTCATGTGTTCGCGAAATGCCTGCACGGATGCGGGCTCGGGAGCCTTTCCTGTATCTTCATAAACTGCGGTGGCGAGCGCCGTCATGGAGGGAAGGTAATACGATTGGTGAAGCTTTTTGACTTCGCCGGACAGAGCCCCTCGCATGATGAGCCACATGATGACTTCAGCGCTCTCCCATCCACCCCGGCGCGCGAGTTCCGCGACAGTCATATGAGTCAGCTGCTGGGGATCCTTTTCGAGCAGGTCCAGGAACTGCATATCCCATTCGGTGTTGTTGAATCCGCATCGCTCGCCATGAACCTGATGTGAGAGTCCGCCGGTAGCAACGATGACGACTTTCAGATCTTCGGGATAACTCTCCACGGCTTTTCTCAAAGACTGTCCGAGCTTGTAGCAGCGTCTGGCCGAGGGGCCCGGTGTCTGCAGGACTCCCACCTGAAGTGGCACGATGGCTCCAGGCCATGTGGGCTGGTGGGGCCAAATCATGCATAGAGGAGAGAAGCAGCCATGATCGAGAGTCTTGTCCTGAAAAAATGAGATGTCGAATTCGTCGGCAACAAGACCGGCGGCGATATGGTGTGCGAGCGCGGGATGTCCCTTTACTGGCGGCAGCGGACGAGGCCCACCGCCTTCATCCGCCGGCGCGTACGATTCTCCGATGCCGAGAGCAAACGGCGAATAGTGGTCGAAGAAGAACGACGTGACGTGATCGTTAAAAATGAAAAACAGGACATCCGGTTTCTTTTCGGCGAGCCAGTCGCGCACGGGCTGATAACCCTTGAAAATGGGAGCCCAGACCGGATCGTCCTGTTTTTGCCTGTCAAAGGCGAACCCAATGGTGGGAGAGTGAGAGCTTGCAACCGCCCCGATTATTTTTGCCATAGGCAGAATACTTTACCACTGTATGATCGTGGGAAAACCACTAGAGAAGGCATCTCCGAAATATGTTCTGTCCTCAGTGCAAAGCGGAATACAGACGAGGGTTCACCCGTTGTTCCGACTGCAATGTGCCGCTGGTGTCGGTTCTGGAGAAGGATCCTGCACCTGTCGAAGATGTGACGACCGGCACGGGGAGCGTCGAGGTTTTTTCCGCTGCGGACACGTTTGAAGCCGAAACGGTCAAGGGGCTTTTGGAAACGAACGGAATCGAAGTCTTTCTTTCTGGTGGCGAATCCGTTCCCGGGTTACCGGGGGCAGTCTCGCTCTTTGTAAACAACGAACAGGCGGAACTCGCTGATGAACTCATCGAAGATTATCGGATGAATCTTCCTGACGATAACAAGGACGTTGACCGAGGAGATGAATAGACATCGTGAGTCACACGACCGACCGTGACGATCCAGGCGACCCCATGGCCGCGCAGGAACTTGCCGTCAATCGAGAAAAGGCCCTTCGAGCGCGAGAGCAGTTTGAGAGGGAATACGAGGACCGAATCCAGCGGGAGCGGCGTGCCGCGGGCTGTTGTGAGCTGTGCGGCGAGGCACTGACGACACTGGACCGGCTGCGTCGCGCAACGCGCCATCGCCGATGCACTGTGTTTCTCGATTAGTAGGCGCCTTCCTGAGCGATCATCCCACACCAACATTCGTTCCGTCATCGCCCTGCATAAGGTAAGGTATACGCCGCCAATGGGAGCACTTCGTCAGTTTTGGAGACAGCCGCAGCGCGTCTGGATTCGGAAAGCGCTGTTCCAGGTTCATCTGTGGACCGGGATTGGCGCGGGTCTCTACGTGTTGCTCATCAGCATCAGTGGCAGCGCCGTTGTATTTCGGCAGGACGTGTTTCGAGCCTACGAGTCTCCTGTCATCCATGTCAAAGCCATAGGCGCGAGGATGAATTCTGATGAGATCAAGGCTGCGGCAAAACGCGTTTACCCCGCGTACGAGGTCACTCAGCTGTACGAATACGAAGACGATCTTGAGCGTGCCGTCGAGGTACGGCTGGAGAAGGGACGGTGGGTGAAAAACCGCCTCTTCGATCCCTATACGGGCTCGGATCTCGGACGTTCAGTGCCGTGGCAGATTTCGGTGATGTCGTGGTTCTACGACCTTCATGTCGAGTTGTTCGGCGGAAGACTCGGGCGCCAGGTCAACGCGGCCGGCGGCGTTCTGTGGTCTCTTCTGGCACTGACGGGCATCATCGTCTGGTGGCAGGGAATTCAGAACTGGAAGCGCGGTCTGCTGGTTCGTTTGAAATCCGGATGGAGACGCTTCAACTGGGACCTCCATAGCGCCTTCGGATTCTGGACACTGGCCTTCGTGTTGATGTGGGGGCTGACCGGCATTTTTGCGGCGATTCCCGATCCCTTTCGCGAGGCCGTGAACTATTTCGAGCCGCTGCAGCGGATCGATAGTCCGGCGTCTCCGCCGCAGCGCGGAACAGGGACAGCGCAGCGTCAGGATCCGTCTGCGAACCCGCCGCAAAACGCTCCGGGCCAGCGCGGTCGCCGCGGTGGTGGGAGACGTCCGCAGTTCAAGCCACGCGTGGGAGACAGAATTCTTCGGGTGGCATATGACCTCCATTTTGGAAACTTCGCGGGAACGAAGGTGAAGGTTGCATGGGTTGTTCTAGGGCTTGCGCCGAGTGTTTTGTTTCTGACGGGTCTGTTGATGTGGATTAATCGAAAGTTCAGGCGGCCACCTGGGTGAGGTGAGTAAGGGCCGCTCAAATACCCACAACGAACTCCGCTGTTGTTCCGTCGGACAGCGTGACTTTTGTCGCACACAGCGGCGCTTCTGAACCGGACGGTCCTGTGACACTACCCGCCTTTCCGGGATATCCCACCACTGTCACTGTAACGCCCGGCGACAGGGCAGCCCGCGACAATCCCGAGACGATGACAGCGCCAGGCGAGCCCAGTTCCACGTCCCAGTGTTCTGCGTTACCGTCTGCATCTTTAACGTCGAGGTGAAGGTGGGCGTGCGGGTTTGCCCAGTCGAGTTTTGAAACGACACCCTTCAGCCGCACGGTCTTCGCGATGTCATATTGCAGGGCGGTCGCGTGATGTGCCGACACGGACCACTGCAGGCAAATCACGACAAAACAGACAACTGAGGCTCTTATTTTCATCTTCGGGGGCTGCGTCCGCGCGACAACTTTACTCTGAAGACGTGGTTCGAGCCACCACTTCCCGGAAGGGTGAATAACCCCGGCGTAGTCGCCTGTTCGGGGTCGGTCTGGCGCTTTGACTTTGGATTCGCACATGATACCTTTCTGAGGCAGTTAACGCGTTCTAACAGGAGGAAACTGATGAGGTCGAAGGCGATTTTGGGAATCGCGGTAATCGCGGCGCTCCTCGCCGCTGTACCGGTTTTGGCGCACCATTCATTCTCTGCCGAATATGACAATACAAAAGTGCTTGTATTGAAGGGGAAGATGGTGGCCTTTGAGTGGGTCAATCCCCATTCCTGGATTCACGTCGAAGTCACCAATCCCGACGGATCGAAGACGATCTGGAAAGGCGAGACACCGCCGGTCAATGTCCTCTACAGGAACGGCTGGACGAAGCCAATGGTCGAAGCAATGGTAGCGAAAGGCGAGATCGTCACCCTGCGCGGTCAGGCAGCGAAGGACGGGTCCAACCACGTTTTCGCCAACGGTGTCACACGCGACGATGGAAAGACCGTTCTCGGCTTGTCGGGGCCGCCGCCGGAAGACTGATACGGCATATCGACGACAACCTCTATTAACAAACAAAAGACAGTTTGCCTGAGGAGCGTTTATTGAAATGAAAGTCCCGGTTACCGTCCTTTCTGCAATTGGTCTGGTATCAGCCGGGGTGCTTGCTGGTGTCGCGTTGACCGCAGGTGGTCAGATAAGCATTCCCGAACAATCTCCAGTTTTGTTGGCACAGGCGGCGCGAGGCGGGCAGGCACCCGCACCGGCTGCCGGACGTGGGCAGGCACCCGCTGCGGCGGCCGGACGCGGTCAGGCGGCTGCGCCGGCGATTCCACGCACCGCTGATGGCAAACCTGATTTCAGCGGAATCTGGCAGGTTCTCGACGATTCGACAAACGGCAACGTCGAACCGCATTCCGCGTCCTACGGAGTGCGCGCGGGGCAGGGCGCGATCATTGACACCGCCGATGGAAAGATCCCGTACTTGCCGGCAGCGCTCGCGAAGCGAAACGAAAACTTCAAAAAGCGAGATCAGGATCCGGTTAAGTATTGCTGGAAGCCTGGTGTTCCTCGCATCACGTATATTCCGTTCCCGTTCCAGATCACGCAAACGCCCAACTGGATTCAGGTCACCTACGAATTCGTCCACAGCCATCGCAACATCTACATGAACAACAGCCCGCATCTTCCCGGTATCGATTTTTACAACGGAGATTCGAGGGCAAGATGGGAAGGCGACACTCTCGTCGTCGACGTGAGAAACATTAACGACGACCCGACGCGACCGACCTGGTTCGACAGCGTCGGTAACTATCACAGCGATCAGCTGCATGTTGTCGAGCGGTGGGCGTTCGATGGTCCGGATCACATCGTTTACCGGGCTACCATGGAAGATTCCAAGGTGTTCTCGCGACCCTGGACGATTGAAGTCCTGCTCTACCGGCACAAAGAAAAGAACTTTCGCATACTGGAATATGAGTGCCAGGTCTATAAAGAGAAGCTTGCTCTTGAAGGGAAGACGAAACTGGTCGTGGTGGAAGACAATTACGCCGGTCCTTTTATTGGAAGGGAGTTCCATCCAAATGAGAGAAAGTAAGTACACAGCGTTAGCCCTCGTGGTGGGTCTTGCCGCTGCCGTGATGGTTGCCCAGATCCTGGTTGCTCAGGCGCCGGCACCCGGCGGTCAGGGCGGAGCTGCTGCAGGCGGCGCGCAAGGTCAGGCTCCAGCCGCTCCCGGTCGCGGGGGCGCAAACTTTGAACCCGCTGGAGGCGCTGGCGGCGGTGGCCGGGGCGGCGGTGGAGGTCGAGGTGCGGCGGCGCCTGCTGCTCCAGCGGGTCCTGTAATCCGCACTGCCGATGGCAAACCGAACTTTACCGGGTACTGGACCTCAGCGACGAAGACCGACATCAACAACGGACGCGGCGGAATCATCAACCCCGACACCGGCAACCCGGACGGCAGGATTCCCTACAACGCCGAGTGGGACGCGAAGCAAAAAACCGAAAGGGCCGGACACCTGTACAACGAGCCCTACACACACTGCCTCCCGGCAGGCGTGCCGACAAACTTCGGTATCCAGATGGGATTTCAGGCGGTTCAGGACAAGAACGCAATCGTCTTCGGTTGGGATACCGCAGGCGCAACGCGAATCATTTATCTGGATCCGAATCGTACCCACCTTCGGCCCGGAGTGAAGTTGTACCAGGGCGACTCCATCGGCAAATTTGAAGGCGATGTCCTCGTTGTCGAAACCAAGAACCAGATGGCCGGCTGGTGGGATGCCGTGGGCTCGGTCCACAGCGATCAAGTCCATGTCATCGAAAAGTTCACGTTCCGGGATGCCAACACCATCGGATACGAAGCTGTGGTCACCGATCCTGTGGCCCTTACCCGGCCGATGACGGTAACGGATACGTTCAGGCGGAATATGAACGTACCCCTCGGATTCCGGGGGCGCCCCACCGGTCTCTTCCAGGGGCATACCGGATACGAACAGACCGAGACGGCGTGCGTCGAAGGCGAGCAGGATTTATCGAAATATCCTGTCAGCGGTGGCGGTTATGCCAAAGAGGGTGTCCCCGGCGCTAATGCACCTCCGGGCGCGCTGCAGCCTCCGGGTGGTGGACGAGGTGGCGGTGGTGGTGCTGGCGGTGGCGGCCGAGGTGGCGGCGGTGGTGGTGCACCTGGCGGTGCCCCCGGTGGTGGAGCACCTCCACAGCAATAGCTGGAGATCATGTGAAAAAGGGACGGCAGATTTTCTGCTGTCCCTTTTTTTGTTCGATAGCACTCATACGGAGGATACAGATATGAAGTTGGGGAAGCGGCGCCTGCTCCTGGGCGCCGGATCAGCCGTTCTTTGCATCGGATTTTTGATGGCCGCCCCTGCGCCACAAACTCAGATGCCGACACCGCCACAAGGGATGAAAGCCGGACAGTTTTTTAAGAACGTCACGACGAGCACGCTGAAGGATCTGAGTGTCGATGACTTTCTTGGCACCATGGGCGTCATCACTGGCGATCTGGGCCTGGATTGCGCGGATTGTCATCCCGGAGCGGGATCTAACAAGGCAGATTTCGTCAGCGATGCCATTCAAAAGAAGAAGACCGCACGAAAGATGATCGAAATGGTCGCGGCCATCAACAAGACCAACTTTTCAGGCGTGCAGATGGTCACCTGCTATACATGCCATCATGGCCGGGAAATCCCGGTGACGTCGCTGCCCCTGGACAGACTGTATTCCTACACTCCAATGGAAGACGAAGACGTCGTGCCGCCTGCAGTGGGCGGACCGACGGCAGACCAGATTCTCGACAAATACATCGCGGCTGTCGGCGGGGCGCAGCGTCTATCCGGCCTGACCAGCTTCATCGCCACAGGAGCGAGCATTGGATACGGAGGATTTGGCGGAGATGGCGAATTCACGATCCACGCGAAGTCTCCAAATCAGCGCACGACAACCATCACCTTCAAGAACCATCCGGATCGCGGCGACAGCACCTGGACTTTTGATGGACGTACCGGCTGGATCAAGACACCTCGCGGATTGTTCTCCATGTACGAACTGGTTGGAGGCGAACTCGATGGCGCGCGCCTCGAGGCGCAGCTGGCATTTCCCGGACAAATCAAGTCGATCCTGCGCAACTGGCGCACAGGTTTGAGGCGGGCGATCGACAACAAGGATTACCTCATCGTGCAGGGAAGCGGCCCCAGAGGCCTTCTGGCGACTTTCTATTTCGATGAGGAGAGCGGTCTGTTGCGAAGGCTCGTGAGGTACACGCCGTCGCCGGTCGGCCGCGTGCCCGTGCAGGTCGACTATCTGGATTACCGCGACGTCGGTGGTATCAAGTTCCCGTTTGAGTTGCAGTTTTCGTGGATGGACGGAAGATACTCCGCGAAGATGAAAGAGATTCGAACGAATGTTGCCGTTGATGCGGGAGTGTTTGGTAAGCCGAAGTAGGATAGTGCCTAAGTCACACGTGCAGATCCGAGTGCACGCCCCCCTGACTCAGGGGGGCGTGCAATTGCTCGCGGATTTGTCCGATTTCAGGTTGCTATTGGCGTGCCCTATTTGCTGGCGAGTCCCTCCACGAGCTCAACGTCGTTTCCGACGCCATCTACGATCATCGCGGTCTTGAGCCCATCCGCGTTTGTGGAAACCGGCTTCGTCACTTTCACGCCTTCGGCTTCAAGTTTCTTCACGAAGGCATCCAGGCCTTTTACTTCGAGAGCAAAGCGGTCCAGGATTGTGCCCTTGTTGGGGAGTGGACCCGCAGCCGCTGCGGGTCCAGCGGCCTGTGCTG
>DASTBJ010000596.1:0-9750 GCA_035712125.1 Terriglobia bacterium | reverse complement strand
CGCCCCGCCATTCCAGGGATCGAGAGGCAGCGTCTGATTGTTTTCAGCAAGCGCCCTCTGAATCTGATCCAGCGTTACACCGGCCTCGACATGAATCGTCAATTCGGCAGGATTGTACGTCGTGATGCGATTCAGGCGGGTCAGGCTGACGGCACAATCCGCGCTCCGCAGCGGGTTGCCGAACTCCAGTTGCGTGCACGCGCCCACGGGCACAATCGTTCCTTTTTCCTCCGCGATCAAGTTCGAAAGTTCTTCGAGGTTGGCTGGGGAGACGATTCGGCCCGGTGAGATTCCGTCAACGGTCACCATTGCCTCGCAGGAGGACCGCTTCGACGCGCTTGCCGATTTCTTCGGTGCTGGTCGTTGAACCCTTACCAATCTCCGTGCACGACCTGCGCGTTGGGAAAACTTTCGAGGGATTCAGCAATCCACGGGGGTTGAAAACACTCTTCACCTGCATCATCACGTCGAGATCGTCTTCACTGAAGACAAGGTCCATGAATTCCTTTTTCTCGATGCCGATGCCGTGTTCGCCGCTCAGTGCTCCTCCGGCAGCAACGCAGACTTTCATAATGTCGCCGCCCATATCGAGAATCTTGTCCACGTGATCCTGCCGCCGGCTATCGAACAGAATCAGCGGGTGAAGGTTTCCGTCGCCCGCGTGAAAAACGTTGGCCACGGCCAGGCCGTATCGATCCGAGATGCGGTAGATCTCGGTGAGGACGCCGGGCAGCTGCGTTCTCGGAATAACAGCATCCATGACGATCATGTCGGGACTGATGCGTCCCATCGCGCCAAAGGCGCCTTTACGGCCCAGCCACAATTGCGCGCGTTCCTGATCGTTTTGCGCGACGCGCACCTCGTAGGCGCGGTTTTTGCGGCAGATCCCGACAATCGCGTCCGCTGTCTCTTCCAGTCCTTCTCGAAACCCGTCCACCTCGATGAGAAGCGCCGCACGGGCATCGCGCGGATAACCGGCCTTATACACCGACGACTCGACGGCTTCGATCGCCTTGTCGTCCATGAACTCCAGTGCGGCGGGCATGATCCCTGCGGCGATGACGTCTGACACTGTCTGACTGCACTCTTCAACGGAATGAAATGCGGCAAGGAGGGTCTTGACGCCCTGCGGTCTGGGAAGCAATCGGACGACAATCTCGGTCACGATCGCAAACGTTCCTTCCGAACCAACGATTGCTCCCAGCAGATCCAGGCCTACAGCCTCACCAGCGGAATTCCCAAGCCGCAGTATCTCGCCGTCAGAAAGCACCGCTTCGACCTCGAGAATGTGATTGGTGGTCATTCCATATTTGAGACAGTGGGGGCCGCCGGCATTTTCGGCTACATTGCCGCCGATACTGCAGGCCATCTGGCTCGAAGGGTCGGGCGCGTAATAGAGTCCGAGCGGCGCAGCGGCCTGCGTGATGTGGAGGTTCACAACTCCCGGTTGGACAACCGCAGTACGGTTTTCGACATCGATCGAGAGAATCTTGTTCATCCGCTGCATCTCGATGATGATTCCGCCCTCGGCCGCCAGCGCACCGCCGCTCAGTCCGGTCCCTGAGCCTCGTGGCAGGAACGGGATGGAGTACTCATTCGCAAGCTTGACCACCTCGGAAACCTGCTTTGCATTGCGCGCGAAAACCACGGCTTCCGGTTTGTGCTTGAACAGGGTTAGCGCGTCGCACTCATAGACCAGCAACGCGGTCTCGTCGGCGACAACACCATCCTTGCCCATGATCTGCTGCAGCTTGCGAATGACTTCGGCGTGCACTATTTCCGTCTCGTCATTTCTTCAAGTTGCCTGATCTGTTCCTTCACAATGTTCAGTTCGGGGAGTTCAGGATGGCTTTGAACAAGCTTGTTCCAGGCTTCCAGGGCCCCGGCACGGTCGTCCTTGCCGTTGAGAAGAGCGACGCCGAGGACATAGAGAGCCTGTGGATGAGTCGATTCTCTGGAAAGGGCAGCCCGTAGTTCGGCGATCGCTTCATCCACGCGCCCACCCTGCAACAACGCGCCCCCGCGATCGGATCGGACATTAACATCATCGGGGCGGACTTCCAGAGCGCGCGCGTATAGCGTCGCGGCCTCCGCAAAGTTGCGTTCGTCATATCGGATATTGGCCAGTTCGCGCAGAGCCTCAAAATTCTTCGGTTCGTTGTTGAGAACTCCCTCAAGCTCGCGGATAACCGCCGGATCGGCCTTAGGCGCCGGAGCACTGGCCATGTTTCGGGGCGAAAACTGCGGAATCGGTTTGGTGATCTCCACCGCGTGAGGCGTGATGTACTTATTCATGGCGAAGAATCCGACCGCAAAACCCAGGATGAGAAGCGCCGCTGAAGCTGCCCGCATGCCACGGATCATACTACAGGAATGTTGCGAACAGAGACCGGTAGGACGGCTCCGTACTGTCCGGCAAGACCGCACCACAGCTCTCCGAATGGAGAAGATCGATGACGGCAGCGGACGGGCCAATCCGCCCTTCAACGTTCACAGAAAGAACGACGCAAAACTCCGGGAACTGCCGTGCCACGCCCAACAGAATCGCATTATCGACCCGGTCCAGGAACACAACACGGACTTTCTGACGTGCATTCTCAAGCAGCAGTGTTTTCGAATTGTCTTCGAGAACCCGCCACCCGGCGCGACGCACCACATCCCGCGCCGCGAGAAGAATAGATGTTACAAACTCCTGCGGCAGAACCGGTCTCGTCAGGACCGCATCATATTCACGCCGGCAATCTTCGTCGCCCAGCACTCCCCACGCTTCGTTGATGGCGGTCATCCGCGCAGCCGCATCCGGCGCGCGATTCCGATCCGGGTGGTACCGCAGCGCCAGGCTTCGATACGCGCGTTGAATTTCTTCCGCAGACGCGTCTCGTCGAACTTCAAGCGTCTTGTAATGATCGGCCTTCATGACAGCTCCCCTGCATACCCGAATCGATACGCTTCATCGATCGATATAGCGCCTGAAACCGCCAGCGAGGCGGCCTGCTGCATCAGGGTGACCATGCCGCCCTCTGCGGCAACGCGACGTATTCGACTTTCATTGCCCTCGGGACTCTCCGCGCATAATTCGCGGATCCGCCCGCTCATCTCGAGCAACTCGAACATGCCCGTGCGCCCCCGACTGCCGGTAAAGCCGCATGCCGCGCACCCGGCACTTCTCCGGAACCGGTCTGCTTGAGATCGGGGAATGCCGAGGCAGTCCATATAAAGAGGGTTCGGGGCATCCTGCTGGGCGCAGGCCGGGCAGTTCAATCGCACCAAACGCTGAGCGACGACGCCGAGAATGACGCTGGCCGCCACAGGACGTTCAATACCTAATTCGGCCAGTCGAGACATGGCTGCCACAGAGTCATTTGCGTGGAGTGTCGACAGCACCAGATGTCCCGTCATCGACGCATGCACGGCGGTTTTCGCGGTCTCCGCGTCACGGATCTCGCCCACAAGGATCACATCCGGATCCTGCCGGAGAATAGCCCGCAACACGCGCGCAAAAGTCAGCCCCGCGCGTTCGTGGGTCTGGATCTGCGTGATCCCATCGATTTCATATTCGATGGGATCTTCGATCGTGACGACATTCATCGGCTCATGCCGAAGTTCGTGAATCAATCCATAGAGCGTGGTTGTTTTGCCGCTTCCCGTCGGACCAACCACGAACAGAATGCCCTGTGACCGCCGGATCCATCCGCGTAATTTGTCTTCGAAGGGTTTTGGGAATCCGATATCGGCAAGAGACATTGCGGCCTGAGTTCGCTTCAGAAGGCGAATGACCACTTTCTCGCCCCACCGCGACGGAAGCGTCGACACGCGCGCATCATCTGTACCCGTTGCTTCTGCGTTGATGTGACCATCCTGCGGAACGCGGCGCTCTGAAACATCCAGGTTGGCGATGACCTTCATACGCACAACGAGGTTCTCGTGAAGCCAGCGGGGAAGTTCTGCAGTCTGACGCAGCGCTCCGTGGGTCCGGCAGCGGATACGCGTGGACCGCCGCCCCGGCTCAATGTGGATGTCGCTCGCGCCGAGCGTGGCAGCCTGCTGAAAGATCGCTTTCTGAATGCGCACTATTGGAGATAGCTCTTTGGATGGACTGGTCTGACGCGGACTCGTCCGCTCAATCAAAGCGGGTAGCTGTGACATGAAATTCACCTGAAGGCAGGGGGCAAAGGGTGATGGGATTATAGAGGATGCGGAAAATTACTGCTATGTTTAGGAAGTCGAGGAATCACTTTACGGATTTGATCAAAGTTGGGGAAGCGTGAAGCCAATCAAGCAATAATCGCGAAGCTTCCCTTCGATGGCGCAGACGGGGCGGTTGTTCAAGATGAATTCTTTGACCAACACCACCCAGGCGCTTCGCGCCACCCCTCCTCAGCTGAGGAGGGGTGTTTCGGTCGGCTAATACGATGACGGAATCCACATTGAAATTGGAACCACTGGAACGCCTGGACCTGCGCAAATGCACGACGGTCGGCGATATCGTCCAGGGCATGAGCAAGTGTTCATTCGGCGCGCGAATGCTGGGTGAGGTGGCGCACAAGATGCTGCACTGGATCCAGCAGGACAAACCAATTCGCGCTGTCTACGACGGCACGGAAATCGCGCCGGCGCTAAAGCGGATGCAGGCCAACGGCTGGATTCGCGAAATAGTGCGCTCGCAAGAATTGGCAACAGCCGGTGAAGGTTCTTTTGAACACCTGGTTGTGGGCCGGTATTCCGAAGCTGCGGATCCCGATATCCACAAGCTTGCCGGAGCTATCTTCATCAACAAGGAAGAGCTCGCGCTTCCGGGACAGATCCGCGACGGCTACTTTCCGGATGCAGTCTTTGCCAATCCATCGTTTGTCATCCCCGTGCTGGAATGCGCGTTGACCGAGTGGCTGACGGATCGTCCGCAGGGAGTAACGACGCTATTCCAGGAACTCGAGCATTACCCCTTCGGCAACAACATCTCCGCCGGCGCACGCACGCTGCTGGCGATGATCGAGGATCCGGCCTGCACCGTGTTCCTGACGCTGAGTGGCGCCATGACCATCGCAAAAATGGGTCTCCTGATCTGCGATATGGTCGATGACGGCATGGTGCAGGTTATCTCTTCGACCGGCGCTCTTATGGCCCATGGCCTCATCGAAGGTGTCGGCCTTAAACATTACAAACACAACCCTGCTCACCCGGACACGCTGCTGGCCGAACGACAACTGAATCGTGTGACCGACACGCTGGAACCGGAGGAGAACTTCAGTCACATCGAAGAAATCCTGGACAAAGTCCTGTGGACGTTTGACGGAGCCCAACCGATCAGCCCAAGCATGTTCCATGACGCAGTCGGCAAAATGCTGGCGGAGGACTATCCCCGGGATCGCGGCATCCTGAAGTCGACCTTCGAAAAGAAGGTTCCCGTTCTCTGTCCGGCGTTCGTGGACTCCGAAATCGGCAACGACCTGTATGTACACAACCAGAGGAGACTCCGGGAAAGAAAATCTCCTCTGATCGTGTGGCCCGAACTCGATTCCGAACTTCTCGTCCGCACCATAACCAGCTCTGAACGCGCCGGCATCTTTTCCATTGGCGGCGGCGTGCCCCGTAACAACACCCAGAATGTCGCGCCGTTGATCGAGATCGCCAACGAACGGCTGGATCTGGACATGCCGACGCGCATGTTCAGTTATGGATGCCGTATCGCTCCGGACGCCATGCACTATGGTCATCTGTCAGGTTGCACATATTCGGAAAACGGATCCTGGCGTAAAATGGACATTCAGCACGGACGATTTACAGAGATCCGTGCGGATGCGACGCAGGTCTGGCCATTTCTCATGCGTTATGTAATGGAACGGCGGGCATCATGATCTACGACGTTTCGGTTCCTATCGATAACGGAATGCCGGTCTGGCCAACGGACCCGGCGGTTAGTCTGACGACAGCGACAATCCCATCGATCGACCGGCGCCACTCCATTCGCGTGACGTCGATCCGCATGGGGTCCCACACCGGTACGCATATCGACGCTCCCAATCACTTCGTGGAAGGGGGCAAGAAGCTTCACCAGATTCCGCTGGCGTGGCTCGTCGGAGAGGTCGCGGTTTTCCACATTGCCGGAGTGCCGAGCATCAACCGCCGGCATCTCGAACAACTGGACTGGGTTGGTGTGAAACGCGTTCTCTTTAAGACCGACAATTCCGATCACTGGAAGGACGACGAGTTCTACGAAAACTACGTCTACCTCGAACCGGATGCGGCTTCCTTCCTCGTCGAACGCGGATTGCGCCTGGTCGGCATCGACTATCTGTCCATCGACCGTTATGGATCCGAGCACCATCCCTCCCATCTGGTACTGCTTCCTAAAGATATCGTTATCCTGGAAGGACTGGATCTGAGCGCGGTTGTCCCCGGCCGTTATCATATGGTGGCGCTGCCGTTGAATATTCAACACGCCGACGGAGCGCCAACACGCGTGATCCTGATGGACGAACGGTAGGAGAACCAGCATGCGCATTCAAAAGATTCACGCCCGCGAAGTTCTCGACTCGCGCGGAAACCCCACAGTGGAAGTGGATTGCATTCTCGATAATGGCATCGTGGGACGCGCCATCGTCCCGTCGGGCGCGTCGACGGGCGAGCACGAGGCTCTCGAACTGCGTGACGGCGACAAGAAGCGATACCTCGGCAAAGGCGTTCTGACTGCGGTCGCGAATGTGAACGACAAGATTGCTCGCGCGCTCGAAGGAAAGGATCCGACGCAACAATCCCAGATTGATACGCTCATGCAGTCCATGGACGGCACCCGAAACAAATCCAAACTGGGTGCCAATGCCATGCTCGGTGTCTCCCTTGCTGTGGCCCGAGCAGGCGCTGCCGCGCACAGCCTGTCGCTGTTTCGCTACATCGGCGGCCTCAACGCCAACGTTCTGCCGGTGCCGATGATGAATATCCTCAACGGCGGCGCGCACGCGGACAACAACCTCGACTTTCAGGAATTCATGATCATGCCCGTCGGTGCAACCAGCCTTCCGGAGGCAGTCCGCATCGGTGCGGAAGTCTTTCATTCCCTGAAGAAGATTCTTCGCGACAAGAACTACTCCACCTCGGTTGGCGACGAGGGCGGGTTCGCACCGAACGTGAAATCCATCGAAGAAACCCTCGATCTCATTCTCCGCGCGATTGAAACTGCCGGCTATTCGCCCGGTCAACAAGTGTCGATCGCTCTCGACACTGCCGCCAGTGAGTTCTACGACAAGAAGGGGAACTACGTCTTCAAGAAGTCCGACAATTCTGCCCGATCCGCAGCGGAACTGGTGAAGCTCTACATGGACCTTTGCGCGAAATACCCGATCGTGTCGATCGAGGACGGCCTCGCGGAGGACGACTGGGACGGATGGCAGATTCTGACCAAAGAGCTGGGCAGGAAAATCCAGCTCGTCGGCGACGATCTGTTCGTGACAAGCACCGAAAGGCTTGGACGCGGCATGGGAATGGGAATCGCCAACGCGATCCTGATCAAGGTGAACCAGATCGGCACGTTGTCAGAAACTCTGGATGCGATAGAAATGGCGAGAAAGGCGTCCTATGGCGTGGTGATCTCGCATCGTTCCGGAGAAAGCGAAGACGTGTTTATCGCGGATCTCGCGGTTGCCACAAATGCCGGACAGATCAAGACCGGGTCGATGTCGCGCACGGATCGCGTAGCGAAGTACAACCAGTTGCTTCGGATTGCCGAAGAGCTCGGCAGTGAAGGCGTTTATCCCGGTGTGAAGGCTTTCCCGAAACGCTAGCAGCACTTACAGCAATTTACACGTGCCGAGGCAATGGAGGTCTTTCGTTAGCTCTCCATGTCCCTCTATACTTTGGAGATGCGATTTCCACCGATGGGCGTTTTTGAGGGAGGATGGTCATGCTAGCGGCAACCTTGGCTCTTACGCTTCTGGTTCAGGGTGTGCAGGATGGGCCAGCGCCCAAACCGGATGCATCGATCCTGCCGGGGGCCGTGACGGGGCAGGTTCGAACAGTCGACGACGTGCCCGCGGTCAATGTTCGGGTTATCGCTCTTGCGGTGCCCAAGTTTGGAACTCCAGACCTCGCTCTCAACTACTTTTCTATCGACGACCCCGTACAGCAAACCTTCACAGATAATCAGGGAAACTACACTCTGGTGGATTTGCCACCCAACAATTACTACATCCTGGCGGGAGCAGCGGGAAAGGGTACGTACTATCCCAACTCACCGGTTCTGCATAAGGCCGAACCCGTTACGGTGCAGTCGTCGGTCCTTGCCGATAACATAAACCTGAAGCTTCTCAATCGGCTCGGAGGGAAGGTAAGCGGACGCGTCAACGCGGATATGAGTCAGTTAGGACAGAGAGTCGCGAGCCTTTCGGGTGCGCACCTGGAGGAGCTATTGGAAGTTCCTGTGAGTCCACAAGGGACCTACGAATTTGGCCATGTCCCTCCCGGCAAATATCTGCTGAGCCTCCATCCACCGACGCCGGGCATTGCCTCAATGCCAATCACCGTGGCGGACGAGGATCTGTCGGGATTGGAACTATTGCCCCTGCCCACAAAGAGAGTCTCGGGCCGCATCATCTCCAGGAACGGACCGATCCCTCACGGCATTCTGGGGTTTTATACCGAGAAGACCTATGTCGGCGGAAAGATCAGTGAGAACGGGACCTTTAGCGTGGATTTGCACTCCACACGTCACCAGATCGACTTTGCAGGGCTTCCCGTCGGCTACTCTCTTGCAACCGTCAGAATCGGCAACGAGGATATGACTCAGCGGGGCATTGTCGTGGGCAATGAGGACGTTTCGGATGTGGTGATCACCGTTAACGCACCGACGCGTCTCGCCACTATTCGCGGTAAGGTCACGGGGCTCCCGGCAAACAGGTTCACGGATACCATCGTTGAACTGATTGGACCGACTTTCAATCGTTTGCACGCAGACATACAGCAAGATGCCACATTCGAGTTTCCGATCGTGGTGCCCGGCCTATACAGGCTGGTACTCAAGGGGATTGGCGCGGATGCGCAACTCCCGGAAATGGCGCCAACCACCCTTGTGGTCGATGGTTTTCGAACCTTTGAAGTGTCTATAGCCGTGCCAGCACGCTAGCCGCCGGACGGCGGAAATAATGAAGCGTGTAGTGTCTGATCTTTGGATATACTACGACGCTGATTAACTTTTATTTGGCGGTATTTTGCGTTCCTAACTCATCAGGAGGCGTTCGTATGAAAACATCACCCCGTGACAGGGCGTGGACAAAAGTGGCATTGATCGGGCTGGTCCTGCTTGCAGGCGCCGCGATCTATCCCCTGGCCGCGCTGCAGAACTCTGCAACGACGCTGGGCTACATTCAAGGTACCGTGCGAAGTTCGGCAGGACCGGAAGCCGGCGTCTGGGTCATCGCTGAAACCAGGGACCTGCCAACAGGTATGATCAAGTCGGTCGTTACCGACGATCAGGGCCGGTACGTCTTGCCCGACATGCCAATGGTGAACTACAGCGTTTGGGTCCGGGGGTACGGCCTGGCCGACTCCAAGCCAGTCACGGCAAGACCTACCGTGAACACGAACAACAACGCGCCTGCGTTGGCCCTGACGGCAGTCATCGCCAAAGACCCTGTCGAAGCGGCAAAGGTCTACCCTGGTGACTATTGGATGTCGATGCTGGTACCTCCTGCGGCGAGCGCATTCCCGATTGGCCAGGGGACTTCACAAACCAGCCTCGATGGCTGGATGCACGCTTTC